>JBCBSO010000195.1:0-7435 GCA_039819205.1 Actinomycetota bacterium | reverse complement strand
CAGCTGTCACACTCACAGTTCGGCGACGTCGCCGGCTTCCCACATCTCGCGCAGCTTGTACTTCTGGATCTTGCCCGAGCCGGTGAGCGGGAACTCCTCGACGGTGAACCACTGCTTGGGCGTCTTGTGCGGCGCCAGGTGCTCACGTAGGTGGCCGAATAGTTCGTTCTTGTCGATTGCCGCTCCGGGCGCCGCGCGGACGAACGCGCCGACGGTCTCGCCCCACTTCTCGTCGGGCAACCCGACGATGGCTACCTCGCCCACGGTGTGGTGGGCAAACAGCAGCTCTTCGAGCTCCTTCGGATAGATGTTCTCGCCGCCGCGGATGATCATGTCCTTCAGCCGACCCTCGACGGTGCAGTACCCGCGATCGTCCATCGCGCACAGATCGCCCGTGTGCAGCCAGCCGTCTTCGTCGATCGTCTCGGCGGTCCGCTCGGGCATCTCGAAGTAGCCCTCCATCACGTGATAGCCGCGGGTGCAGTACTCGCCGATCGTGCCGATCGGCACGGTCTCGCCGGTTTCGGGCGAGATGATCTTCACCTCGACCCCGGGCATTGGCGGCCCGATCGTGGTCGCCTTGTCGTTGATCGTGTCGCTCGGCTGGGTCATCGACGCAACGGGCGAGCACTCGGTTTGACCGAACACGATCGTGAACGGCGCGTTGAGTTCGGTCTCGAACCGCTTGACCAGCGCCTCGGGAACGAGCGATCCACCAGAACACACGGCCCTGGCGCTCGACACGTCACGTGTCGCAAAATCGGGATGCTCCAGCATGGCGATCAACATCGTCGGCACGCCGAGCATCGCCGCGCCTCGATACGTCTCGAACAGCTCGAGCACGAGGCCCGGGTCGAACGCCTCGACCAGCACGAGCGTTGAGGCCGTGCCGATCGCACCGAGCACACAACACACGCAGCCGCCGGTGTGGAACAGCGGCATCGGCGCAACGAACACCGAGCCGCGCTCGACGCCCATCCGTCGCGCCGTGTGCGCGCCGTTGTTCGCCAGTCCCCGATGGCGCAGCAGCGCGCCCTTCGGAAAGCCGGTGGTACCCGAGGTGTATTGGATCATCACCGAGTCGTCGGGGGTCACCTCGGGAAGCTCGATCGACTCGTCGTCGCCGGTGGCGACGAACGCATCCCAATCGGCGAACGAAATGATCTCGCGCAGCTCGGGACACTCCGGCTGCACCTCTTCGGCCACCGCCTGCATCGGGTTGCCGCGGAAGTCGGGGACGACGAACAGGGCCGACGCTCGCGATTGCGTGAGGACGTACGTCAACTCATTGGCGCGGAACGCTGGGTTCACGGTGACCAGCACCACGCCCGCTCGCGCGCAGGCGAACTCGAGCATCACCCACTCGGGAATGTTGTGCGCCCAGACGGCGACCCGTTCGCCCTTGTCGAACCGGGCGGCGAGCGCTCGGGCGACTCGGTCGACCTCGGCGTCGAACGCGGCATACGTCCATTGGCGCCGTGCTCCGGCATCGGGGATGCCCTCGATCAGCGCAATGCGCTCGGGAGCATCATCGGCCGCCTCGCGCAGGACGTCGCCGATGGTGATGTCGCGCACCGCCGGCGCGTCAGGTCCAACCGCATGTGAAATCGTGAGCCCCATGCGGCCGCACCGTAGCCGCACCCGCTCCAACAGGTGTCCGTGACATCGAGGGTCAGGTGCCGAGCGTGTGCTGTTGGAAGAACTCCCACGAGTCGGCGGTCGCGTCGATCTCGAAGGTGATGTAACCCTGGAACGCGGTGAGTTGCTCGGCCAGCGGGGTGCTCGGCCAGGTGTGGCCCCCGTTGGCCACTTCGTAGAACGTCACCGGCACGTCGTCGTCACACCCGGCGTACGTGGTGGTGAAGATGTCGGTCGATTGCTGCGCTCGGTCGCCGACCGGATCGCAACCCATCGCCACTGCCAACTTGGCGAACTCGTCGGCGATCACCCGCGACAGCAGGTCGTTCGCAAAGCCTTCGCCAGCGAGGCGGCTGGTGAACATGCCGCCACCCGACATCCCGGTGGCGTACACCCGCGTCTCGTCGATGCAGTAGTCGGCGATCAGCAGATCGAGCAGAGCGTTCGTGAACGCAAGATCGTCCGTTGGGGTCGCTACTCCACCGGCTGCTTCCAGCGGTTGAGATACGTCACATCGGCGGCCGGTCGGCGGGGCGCGGGGGTGAAGGAATCGCCGGTGTAGTAGGCCACAGGAAGGAGACACACCTGCGACACCGTCGGCGGGATGCCGAGGAGTTCCGAGATCTCGGCCTCGTGTTCGAGATGGAAGGTCGTCCACGCCGATCCGATGCCTCGGGCGCGAGCGGCGAGCTGGAACGACCACACGCCGGGTAGCACCGAACCGTAGAACCCTGCCGCCTGGCCGGGCGAGCCGCCCTCGGGCCGGTCGAGGCGCAGCGCCAACACGAGGGCGGGTACGTCGGCGAGGTGGTCGATGAGGAACGTCGCTGAATCAATCACCCGCTGGCTGCGATCGTCGAGCCGTGCGCCCGAGCTTGCGCCCAAGTACGGGCGGCCGACCTCACCGAAGCGCATGGCGATGTGGTCCTTGGTCGCCTGGTCGTCGATGATCATCCACTTGTTGCGTTCGAGGTTGCCACCCATCGGTGCATGGTTGGCGAGATCGATGCACTCCAGAATCTCCTCGTTCGGCACCCGCCGTTCGAGGTCGAGCCGTTTGCGCACCTGCTTGGTCGTGGTGAGCAACCGGCTCACCTCGTCGAGATCGAATCCGGTTCGTTCGTTGATCGTCGCCATGGCCGGAGCGTAGGTGGCGCTAGTTCAACGACCACACGCGGACGGGGTCACGAAAGCCCTTCACCGCCCGTCGGCCGGCCGGCTCGAACCTGCCCGGGGTGTCGAGCGCTTCGACCACCGCCTCGTTCACCAGGATCTCGCCCGGAACGGCCGCATCGACGAGCCGCGAGGCGAGGTTGACGATCGGTCCGTAGTAGTCGCCGCCGCGCACCAACACCTGGCCGTAGGCGAGCCCGCCGCGCGGGGACACATCTGGCCCGGTGTCGCCGAACCGATCGATCAGCGCGCTCGCCGCCGCGCACGCGGCGTCGACCTCAGGGGCGACGAACATCACTGCGTCGCCGATCAGCTTGACCAGCCGCGCCTCACATTCGGTCGTGGTGCGATGGGCATCTCGCTCGAACTGTTGGATGAACTGGTCGAGCTCGGCGGGCGGCAGCGACCCGGAATACTCGGTGTACCCGGCGAGGTCGACGAACCCGACGGCGAACTGGAAGATCAGGTTTGAGCCGTCGATGGTGGCCCGACGAATGCGCTCGGTGGCCTGATAGATGTGGCGTCGCAACACCGGATCGAGCAACGATGTGAAGCCGTCGAGCAAACCGACGGCGTCGTGGGTGTCGCGGGCGAACTCCAACTCCGACCCATCGATGTCGGCGATCTCCTCTTCGACCTCGGCGAGGTACAGCGTGTTGGTCGCCTCGCCGAGCCGGGCGAACGCCGACCCGTAGACGCGGATCAAGCTGAGTGCTTCCTCGGGTGAGAACAACAATGCCAGGCTGCCGATGCCGGCCACGGTGATGATGTCCGCGTCGGAGAACGTGATCTCGTGGTCGTCGAACGGCACGAATCCAAGGGCGATGACGACCTCGTCGAACAACGCCGGCTCGAGACCCGACCGTTCGATCGCCTCGACACGGGACCGCCGTGCGCCAGAGAGGAGCCGCCGGTCGCCGGCCATCGACAGCAACCGATCGTGGTCGTCGGCGGCGACCATGTCGGCAATGGTGAATCCCTGCTCTTCCAGCCAGTCGAGCAGCGCCAAGCGGTCGTCGGTGTGGACACCGGGGTCGTACAGCCCCGCTGAGCGGTACTCGTCGACCGATGCCATTCGGCCGAGCGTACGAGACGGCGCGCCCCTCCCTCGTTTGTTGGCAACTCCGCGGCGCACCGGTGCCCCCGGATCCGCCAACAAGCGCATCGAACGGTACGGTGCGCGGGTGACCACGACCGCCGCCGACGCGGGCGCCGAAGCCGAACGCCGCGAACTCAGTCGCGGACTACTCGGCGCGCTGATCGCGGTGTGCGCCTGGTCGACCGGCACGGTGCTTGTCGCCGGCATCGACATGGGCGGCCTGGCCACCGGGTTCTATCGGTTCGCCGTGTTCGCCGTCGGCATCGTCGTGTGGATGTACTTCGCTGGCACGCCGTTCCGGTTGCGCATCATGCGCGACTCGATGTGGGGCGGTCTGGCCCTCGCCGGCGACATCGCGTTGTTCTTCTCCGCGGTCAAGCTGACGAGCATCGTCAACGCCACGATCATCGGCGCCCTCCAACCGATCGTTGTCGGCGTTGTCGCGGCGCGTTTCTTCGGCGAGCGCGTGCGCGGACGCGACGTGGTGTGGTCGCTGATCGCTATCGCCGGTGTGTTCGTCGTCGTGTCGGCCACAGCAAGCGACAGCGCCAGCAACTGGCGCGGCGATCTCCTCGCCTTCGGCGCAATGCTCACGTGGAGCGCCTACTTCATCGCCTCGAAGCAGTCGAAGCACACGATGACGTCCACCGAGTTCACCGCGGGCACTGCCGTGTGGGTGTCGATCGTGTGTTTGCCCCTCGGGTTGGTGTTCGGACAAGACATGAGTTGGCCGTCGTGGTCGAACTGGGGCCTGTTGATCGCCATGGCGATCAGCGCCGGGGTGGTCGGCCACACGTTGATGAACTGGTCGCTCGTACGTATCCCGCTGTGGATCGGCTCGACATTTACCTTGCTGATTCCGGTGTTCTCGGCACTGCTCGCATGGGCCTTCCTCAGCGAGCCGGTCACGTGGATCCAAGCGGCGGCGATGGCGGTGGTAATCGGCGCGTTGACTGCGATCGTGCGCGGCCAGCAGGCAGCCCCCGATGCAACCGTGGCACCGGCCGAAGCTCAGTAACCTGCTGCCGTGTTCGAGCTGAGTGGGGTCGAGCTCGTCGGCTACCTCGCATCGCTGCTGGTCGTCGTTTCGCTGGCGATGACCTCGGTCGTCCGCCTGCGGATCATCTCGCTCGTCGGCTCGATCACGTTCGTGGTCTACGGCAGCCTGATCAGCTCGGCGCCGATCATCCTCACCAACGCCGCAATCGCAGCGATCAACGTGTGGTACCTGCGCGCTGAGTTCGCCAAGAGCTCGCGGCGGGGCATCGACCTCGGCGTGACCGAGGTACGCCCCGACTCGCCATTCCTGCGCGACTTCGTCGCCTACCACCTCGACGACATCCACCACTTCCAGCCCGACTTCCACATGCCGGGCGGCGACGATGTGTTGACCTTCGTCCTCAACCGCGACGGCCTCCCGGCGGGGTTGCTCATCGGCCGGCGCACCGGCGACGCGTTCACGATCGACCTCGACTATGTGCTGGCCCCCTATCGCGACTCGCGCATGGGCCGGTGGCTGTTCGGCCCGGGCGCCGAAGTGTTCCGCGACGAGGGCATCACCCAGCTGCGCAGTGCTGGGGACACCGAGACGCATCGTCGCTACCTACGGCGCATGGGATTCGCCCCTGCAGGTGACGACTCGCCGTACTACGAACTCGCGCTCTGAGCGCGCAGCGTCCACACGGCGATTGGCTCGTCGAACCCCTTGACGACACGCCGGCCCGCCACGTCGAACTGGCAACTGGTTGCGGCCACGGTGACGGGCTCGGACACAAGAATCTCCCCTGGCACCGCGTGGTCGACCAGGCGCGACGCCAGGTTGACGACCGATCCGTAGTAGTCGCCGCCGCGGGTCAAGACATCGCCGAACGCAACGCCGGCGCGGGGGACGACGTGAGTGGAGCCTGTACCGAAGCCCTCCATCAACGCGGCGGCCGCCTCACACGCCGCTGCGGCATCGGGGGAGGCCAGCATCACCTCGTCGCCGATGACCTTCACCAGGCGGGCTCCGTATCGGGTGGCGACGTCGTGGGCCCGCCCTTCGAAGTCGCGCAAGAAGGCCGCCAGCGCGGTGGCGTCGAGGTCGGACGACAGCGGGGTGAATCCCACCAGATCGACGAAGGCAATGGCGTTGCGATACAGCAGACGGTGCTCGTCGACCATCCCGTGTCGCCCGCGTTCAACAGCCTGCAGCACGTGCCGTCGCAGAATCGGGTCGAGTCGTGCGGTGAGCCCGTCGAGCAGGCCGGTCGCTTCGTAGATCTTGTGCGCCAGCGCAAGGTCGTCGGAGCCGGAGCGCACGTGTGGCGACTCGACGTCGACGAGGAACATCGACACGACCGCTTCGGCGAGACGTGCCAGCGACGAGCCGATCACGCGCACGACCGACACCGCCTCGTCGTACGTGAACATCTCGGTGAGCGTTGCCAGAAGGCTGAACAGCTCGACTTCGTCCCGAGTGAAACGGCGCTCTCCGGGCGGGTCGTGGTCGAGCGGCACGAATCCGAATGCGGTGGCCAGACGGTCGAACCGATCAGGCTCGAGACCCGACAACGCGACGGCATCAGACTCGCTCATCCGGTTGCCCGGGACGATGCGATAGTCGCTGGCGATCGCCGCCAGGTTCTCCCTGGCGATCGGCGTCGACAGTTGCTCGATCGTGAAGCCGAGTTCGGTGAGCCACTCGAGCAGCCGTCGCCGGTCGTCGGGATCGCCGTCGCCCGGATACAACCCCGCAGCGGTGAACTCGTCCAGCGTCGGCACGGGCCCCGATCGTAGACATCCCACCGGCAGGTTTGGTCGGGGCTCGCGAGTACGGTCGCCCGGGTGCGGTTGGGCTACCTGGCATCGGCCGTCGGCGCCGCGTTGTGGGGCACCGGACCGGTGATCGCCAAGAACCTGCAGATCGGTGGTGTGGCGATGAACGCCTACCGCTGGCTGATGATCGGGGCCTGCGTGTTCGTACTCGACGCAGCGCGCGGCCGGCCGCTGACCGCTGACGCAATGCGCATCACAGTGCTTCCTGGCGCCGTGATCGGACTGAACGTGTCGCTGTTCTTCTCTGCTGCGCGCGAGACCAGCGTGGTCAACGCAACGATCATCAACTCGTTGCACCCGATCGTGGTGGCGGTGATCGCCACGCGCTTCCTCGGCGAGCGCATCCGGACGCGTGCTGCGCTCTGGGGCGCGCTGGCTCTGGCCGCAACCATCGTGGTGATTCTCGGCGAGCCGCCCGACGGGGTGAACTCGACGTGGGGCGACCTGCTGGCCGCTGGCTCGGCCGTGTCGTTTGCCTTCGTGTTCATCGCGTCACAGCGCGCCCGCCAACAGCTCCCCACCACGACCTATCTCACGGCGACGGCGTTGTGGGCGTCGGCGGTGTCGGCGGTGTTGGCCGTACTGATCGGCCAGGATCTGTCATGGCCGGTCGCCAGCGACTGGAGCGGACTGTTGTTGCTCGTCACCGTGCCGGGTCTGCTCGGAACGGCACTCGTGTTCTGGTCGGTCGGCACGATCCCCGTGTGG
>JBCBSO010000194.1:0-7524 GCA_039819205.1 Actinomycetota bacterium | reverse complement strand
GACGGACACGTCGGCTTTAACGAGCCCGGTTCGTCGATCCCGCCGTGAGCGGCCAGTGCCGCCTCGTATCGTTGCCCCGCCGTCGCGATCGTCGCCTCCTCACCGTCGGGCACGTGTACGCGGGCGGGGTCGAGCCCGAGCGGTTCGGTGACCTCCCGCCGGATCACGCTGTGGTAGCTCTCCGGATGGTCGCGGGGCAGGCCGACGTACTCGTCGAGTGCGAAGGCGGTGACCTTGGAGAAGTCGAGCCCGGCGACCCGCTCGCGTTCCAATGCGGTATAGACCGGCAACGGTGTCGAGCCGGTGGCGACGCCGAGCGTGAATGCCGGGTTCGCCCGAACCTGCGCGGCGATGTCACCGGCGACGAGGCGGCCGCCCGCCTCGGGACTCTCGACGATGACAACTTCAGCCACGGCACGCTCCGAGGAGCGCCGCGCCGATCGCATGGACCGGACGGTCGTCGTCCAGAATCCGCGTGATCCGGCCCAGTTCGAGCGAGGCGATGAACGGCGACGCCGCCGACCACGCGTCGAAGTGGGTCAGCATGCCGTCGTGCAGCAGCCGACCGAGGCCGGTCAACCCGCCGCCGACGACGATGGTGTCGGCGTCGTAGGCCAGGGCGAGCAGCCGCACCGCGCTCGCCGCACCGAAGTAGACGCCGTCCCGGATGGCGACAGCGCGAGGGTCGCCGGCCTCCGCGGCGCGGAACACGTCGACGGCTCTCGCCCCTTCGATCCCCCATTGGGCGACCACCCCGGAACCCGACGCGTACGCCTCGAGCGAGCCGGCGAGCCTGTCGAGGTGATCGGGGCCGTGCGGGTCGACGGAGAGGTAGCCGATCTCACCGGCCAGTCCCCGACCGCCTTCCCAGACCCGACCGTCGAGCACCAGCCCTGCCGCGAGACCCGTGCCGAGGTTGAGGTACGCGAACGAGGGCGACGACGCGCCGCCGAGACTCCAGGCCCCGAGCGCCGCGGCGTTGACGTCGTTGGTGACGAACACCGGCGCGCCGGTCGCCGATGCGATGGCCGACTCGAGATCGAGCGATTCGACGGAGATGTTCCGTGCGTGATGAACGACACCTCGATGGATCGCGCCGGGGACGCCGATGCCGATCGAGTCGACCGGGTCGGTCGATGCGTGTGTGAGTTCGTCGACGGCGCCGAGCACTCCGGAGGTGATGCCCGCCGGGCCGGGTCGTACCGGCGCGTGCGAGGTGGCGAGCACGCCTGCTGCATCGTCGATCGCGACGGCTTCGATCTTCGTGCCGCCGATGTCGATCCCGATCCTCATCCCGCTCCTCCGATCAGTGCAAGCAGGGCTTCGCCGACGATGCGGGAGGCACCGAACGTGGCGATGTCGACGACACCGGTGTCGACGAGACCGGTGTCGACGAATCCGAGGTCGACGACGAGCGCATCGCACGAGTCGACGATCGCCGCCGCGGCCGTGAGCGCGGCGGCGTCGCGGTGCAGTTCGCGACCGACGACGAGCGTGAGCGCACCGGGCTCGGGCCGGCGACCGACCGCCACGTCTCGATTGTCGAGCGGCACAACCAACGCCGGCCTCGCTCCACCGTCGAAGAACGGTCCAAGCGGCGTGTCGCCGACGGCGATGTTCGGTTCGGGTTCGATCCGGACCCAGCGAGTCGGACCTATCGGGGAGGCGAGCCGCATCCGGGCCCGCGCGGATAGCGCGAACGACGATGCGATGCGCCCGACGTCGATCGCAGCCGCTCCCGTTGACGGATCACGGGGGGTGCGGGTCGACCGAGCTGCCGTTGCCCACTGAGCGAGCGCACCGGACCGCCGCGCGCCGGCCACGAGACGACCGGGCGGGATCCGACCGTCTCGGTCGGCGCAAACGAGCGCGTCCACGATCGCTTCGACCTCGTGTTCGGAGTTCTTCGAACCGAGACAGAGCAGATCTGCGCCGGCCGCGACGGCGGCGACGGCAGCAGCGGGCATCCCGATGGTTCCCGACGCTCCCGCCATGTCGAGCGCGTCGGTCACGATCACCCCGTCGAAACCCAGCTCGTCGCGGAGCAGCCCGCCGAGAATTGCTGGCGAGAACGTGGCGACGGCGTCGCGGTCGAGCGCTGGAACCCGAATGTGGGAGGTCATGATCGCTCTGGTCCCGGCGGTGATCGCCGCTCGGAACGGAACGAGCTCGCGCGCGTTGAGCGTCGCCGCGTCCGTCGTGACGACCGGCTCGGAAACGTGGGAGTCGGTTGTGGTGTCGCCGTGGCCGGGGAAGTGCTTGGCGCACGCACCCACGCCAGCCGCCTGGACGCCGTTGGTCCACGCGGTGGAGTGCGCGGCGACGATGCTCGGGTCGGCACCGAAGCTCCTGACCCCGATCACGGGATTGTCGGGATCGGAGTTGACGTCGACAACGGGCGCAAACGTCAGGTCGATCCCGACCTCGGCCAGCTGTACGCCGACCTCGTGCCCCACGGCGCGAGTCGTTTCGACGTCACCGATGCGTCCGAGCACGGCGTTGCCGGGGAAGGGTGAGCCGGCGCGTTGGTGCAGCCGCGACACGTCGCCGCCTTCCTCATCGATCGCCACTACGGCGTTCGAACTCGCGGCGTGGATCGCGGCGGTCAGCGCCGCGATCTGCGGTGGTGTGTCGACGTTGTGGCCGAACAGGCACACACCTCCGAGTCCCTCGCGCAGCAGCGCCGCGATCCACTCGGGAAGCTCCGTGCCAACGAAACCGGGCATCAGGGCGCCGAGCGCCGCCGAGCGCCGGTTGTTCGGGGTGGGCTCGGTCATCCCTTCACCGCACCGCCGACGAGCCCCTGCGCCATCCGCCCTTGCACGATGATGAAGAAGATGATGACCGGAACGGCGACGAGCACCGAGCCCGCCATGATCTGCCCCCACTCGGGGGCGCCGAGGTTCGACTGCTGGGCGATGTCGCGCAGCCACAGCGGCAGCGTTTGGACGTCGTCGTCGGTCAGCAACACCGAGGCCAGGGCGAACTCGTTCCACACCTGGATGAAGGCGAACACGCCGGAGGCGACAAGCCCCGGGGCGATCAGCGGGAACGTGATCCGGCGGAACGCCTGCATGCGGGTGCAACCGTCGACCATCGCCGCCTCCTCGAGCTCGATCGGCACGCCGGTGACGAACCCGCGCAGCATCCAGACGGTGAACGGCACGACCATGGCGATGTAGATGATCGACACACCGGCCAACGAGTTGAGCAGGCCGAGCCCGGAGATCATCTGGAACTGCGCGATGAACATCGCCTCGGCCGGCAACATCTGAACGAGGATCACGGTGAGGACGAACGTCTTGCGACCCTTGAACCGGAAGCGCGAGATCGCGAACGCGGCCAACGTCGCGAACGCGAGGCAGATGGCGAGCGTGACGGCGACGACCATCAGCGACATCGTGAGCGCCTCGAAGAAGGGTGTCTCGGTGGTGACGTCGCGGTAGTTCTGCAGCGTGCCCCCGAATGGCACGAAGGTCGGGGTGAGACCGCTGATGGTGAGCGGCGTCAGGAACGAGGAATTGATCATCCAGTAGACGGGGAAGGCCCAGATCGCCGCGACGACGACGGCGACGAACGCGGCGAGGTAGCGCTTGAGTGTGCGGCGCATCAGCGTGCATCCTCTCGGAGGAGTTCTCGGACGTACCACCCGCTGACCAAGAGCGTGATCAACAACACGATCATCGCTGCCGAGGCCGCTAGGCCGAACTGACCCTGGCCGATGCCGAGGCCGTAGATGTAGGTGCCGAGCAGGTCGTAGTCGTCGCCCTTCGGGCCGAAGTCCTGGAGCAGCTGGATCTGGGCGTAGACCCGCAGATCCCAGATGAACTGCAGCAGCAACAGGATGATCAGCACCGGCCGGATGATCGGCATGATGATGTAGATCAGCGTCTGGCGTGCGTTCGCGCCGTCGAGCTGTGCGGCCTCGAGGACTTCGTCGCTCACCTGAGTGAGCGCCGCGTACACCGAGATCGCGACGAACGGCACCGACGCCCACGTGATGATCGCGGAGGCGACGAAGAAGAAGCTAAGCGGCTCGGCGAGCCAGTTGTGGCCGATCATGTCGACACCCGGGAGCAGGCTCAACAGATAGTTGAGCACGCCGTTGCGGGGGTCGATCAGCCAGCTGAACACCGTCATCTGTGCGACGATCGGCATCGCCCAGGCGAGCAGCAGGGCGCTCTGGAGCACGAGTCGCGACCAGGTCGGCGCCGCTTTCATCAGTAGCGCGAGCAGGATGCCGAGGGTCATCGTGGCGAGTGCCGTTGCGGCCATGAACACGAGCGACCGAACGACGATCGTCCAGAACAGCGTGTCGCTCAGCAGCGTCGTGTAGTTGGCGAACCAGACCCACGGTGCCTCGGCGCCGAACTGCTGCGCGAGCCCGTACTCGCGCATCGAGTTGAAGATCTGCCAACCCATCGGGTAAGCGAGCCCGATGACGAGCGCGGCGACCGCCGGCAGCGTCAGCACATACGGCAGCCGCCGCGCCCGCGGCCGCGTCCGTGGCGGCTTCGTCGAGCCGGGTTCGGGAGCCGGCTCCGGGATGTCGGTCTCGAGTTCGGGTGGTGTCACGATCGACATGTCGGACCTTTCCGTGAGCTCGGGGCGGGGTCGCCGGGGCTCGTTGTGTCACCGAGGTCGTGCGGGCGGGAGGGCGGAGTTCCCGCCCGCACGACCGGGGAGGATCAGCCGTTGATCACGGCGTTGATCTGGTCGTCGTACTCGGCGGCGAGCGACGCCACGTCACCGCCTTCGGCGACCGCCTGGAAGAATTGTTCGAGGAGCTGCTGCTCTTCGACCGACGTCCAGCCCGGGGCGGCCGGGGTCAGTTTCGCTGCGGCGGCGGTGTCGAGCGAGATCTCAGCGATCGTCGGGTCGGCGGCCGAGTCGACGTAGACCGAACCGAAGTCGGTGTTCGCCGGGCCCAAACCGTTCTCAGCCAGGAGCGCCTGGTAGCCGTCGGAGAAGATGATCCTCATCAACTCGAGCGCGGCCTCCTGCTTCTCCGAGGCTGCTGAGATCCCGATGTTGGAGCCGCCGGCGAACACCGGGGCCACGCCACCGTCGATGCCGGGGAGCGCGTAGGCGCCGAATGTCTCGGGGTTCCAGGTCGCGACGGCTTCGCCGTCCTCGTTCTCCGAGATGTCACCGAGGCTCCAGTAGGCCCAGTTGGGGGCCAAGGTGGTGCCGACGGCGGCGTCCGGGAGGAAGTCGTCGTTGATCGCCTGATAGGCGGTTGCGTCGGTGTCGGTCGCACCGGCGACCGAGCTCGTCGTGAAGAGTTCCTGCCACATTTCCATGCCTGCGATCGACTCGGGCGTCGACAGGGCCGCAGTCCATTCGCTGCCGTCGTAGGTGGCGAGATCGCCGCCGTTGGCGAAGATCCAGGCGATGCCGCTGCGCCAGTCCTGACCCGGGATGTAGGCACCGGAACCCGCCGCCTTCAGAGCGGCGTTGACCTCGGTGAACTCCTGGAGGGTCGTGGGCTGGGAGACGCCGGCCGACTCGTAGATGTCGGGGCGGTACCAGGCGAAACGCGAGCCGAAGTAGTAGGGCAGCGAGTAGACGGTCTCGCCGACCGAACCGGCCTCGACGAAGCCGGGCAGCAGCGAGTCGCCGCCCAACTCGTCGTAGTAGGAGGTCAGGTCGCTGTAGGCGCCGACGGCGCTGAAGGTGGCGGTCTGGGTGTTGCCCGTCTCGAACACGTCAGGCGTCGACGACGAGTCGGGCAGCGACGCGGTGAGCGACGGGACGAGGTCGCCCCAGCCGATCTGTTCGATCGAGAGCTCCCCACCGGTGGTCTCCGCGTAGGTGTCGGTCAAGTAGTCGAGTGCCACGTCCGGGGTGTCGGTGCCGGCGAGCCAGAGCGTGAGGCTCTCGCCCTCGGCCATCGACTCGTCGCCGTCGGTCGACGACTCGCTTTCTGTTGCGTCGGTCGACGACTCGCTCACGGTCGCGTCGTCGGTCGTCTCGGAGTCGGCACTGCCGGAATCGTCCGAACCGCACGCGGCGAGGCCGAGTGCCGTCACGGCGATGACTGCCGGAATCGTCTTTCTCATGGTGCTTCCTTTTCTTGTGGATAGGTGCCCGCAGCCGAGACGGCGTCGGACGAAACGGGTCAGGCGACCCCCAGCTGGCCCCGGAGGACCAACACAACGGCGCCGAGCACGACCAGGTCGTGTCCGAGCTCGGTCATTCGCAGTCGCAGGTCGCCGTGGATGTCGGCGAGGGTGCGATCGCGCACGGCGGCATCGACGGCGTCGAGGAGCGGCGTCGAGATGTCGGCGCTGGGGCCAGCGAGAATCACTTCGTCGAGGTTGAGTGCGCTCACGATCGGCGCCAAGACGATGCCGAGTCGGCGCCCGGCTTCAGCGAGGACCGCGCTGGGCTCGGCGCCCGGCTCGGCGAGGCGGGCCTCGATCCGGGGGATCGCCAGCCAGGTCTCGAGGCAGCCGCGGTTGCCGCAGGCGCACGGTTCGCCCTCGTCGGTGCCGACGACGACATGGCCGATCTCGCCGGCGACGTGGCGGGCGCCGCCGACGACGCGACCGTCGATCATCAGGCCGGAGCCGACGCCGCGGCCGATCCGGACGAGCATCGTGTCGGGGCGACCCTGACCGAACGAGCGCTCACCGACGACGGCGGCGTCGGCGTCGTTGGCGACGGCGACGTGGAGGCCGGCGGAGACACTGAGCCGTTCCTGAAGCGGCACGTCTCGCCAACCAAGGTTCGGGGCCGAGACCACGACGCCGCGATCGTCGACGATGCCGGGGGTACCGACCCCGGCACCGAGCAAGGGCCCAGGGGCGAGTGCCATCAGGTCGCGCAGCAGCTGTTCGACAGCGCGGACTGCGTCGTCGCCGAGGGTCGAGGGGATGTCGACCTCGGCGCGGGCGACGACCGCTCCGTCGAGATCGGTGACCACGCCGACGAATGCGCCACTGTTGGACAGGTCGAGGCCGATGATGTTCTGGCCCTGACGGTTGACGTCGAGCAGCGTCGCCGGCTTGCCGGGTTGCGAGTCGGAACGAGTACCGAGTTCGACGACGAGCGCATCCTCGAGCAGCTCGCTGACGACCTCGGAGATCGTGACGCGGCTGAGCCCGAGCTCGCGAGCGAGGTCGGCGCGAGAGCGGCCGCGGTTGCGGTACAGGGCTTGTAGTACGAGCGAACGGTGATGGCTGCGAGCCTCACTCGGTCCGATGCGCTGGGATGCCAACCCGCGGTCGACCTGTCGCGTGAGGACACGCGCGGACGGGCGGATGTCGGCGGGCACATCTGTTAGTTAACCGTACGAACAAACCAACGTCAAGTCATGGTCGCTCCTCCGCGGGTGCCCGCGGTGATCCGATGGCCTCTTGACGCCGAGGCTCGGACGCCACGCATAACGACCCGTCCGAGCCCACGACGGGACCGCCCAGTACGGCACGTTCGAGCGAGCGATACCGCGCGGCAGCCAGCAGGGCCAGCCCGCCGGATCGTCGAATGGCTGATCGTGTGTGGCGTCGCGAAGACCGGTGC
>JBCBSO010000193.1:0-7528 GCA_039819205.1 Actinomycetota bacterium | reverse complement strand
CCTGGCAGCGACGACTCGAGGAGCATGGCGTGCGGTTCGTCGAGCATCGCGAGATCACCGCCTTCGTCCGCGACGGCGGGGTGTGCGTCGGCCTGGAGACGCCCGGCGAGGTGCTCACCGCGGTCGACGTCACCGATGAGCTCACAGGAGTGGCCGCCGCGGGCACCCTGACGATCGCCATTCGCGTCTACGACACGACGATCGCCGCGATCGGCGACAACGTCCACGTGCTCGCCGACGGACGATCGCTCGCGTCCGCCGGCGTGATCGTCGAGGTCGTCGACGAGGTCGTGCATGTTGCGGTCCCCGAACGCGATGCGCCCGCAGTGGCACTCGCTGCGAGCACCGGATCCGCAACCATCGCCATCGCGCCGTAGAACACTCACCGAAAAACCGGGGATTCCAGGCGTCTGGCGCACGAAACAGCGAACAGTTCGCTCCGCGCGAACGGCACCATCGGTTCTGTTCGCGCAATCCGGCGCGTCGCGCTGGAAATCCCCGGTTTTTCGGTGCAGCGTCAGCGAACTCCGGTGGCGATGAGGATCAGCACGAGGATGCCGAGGCCGACGCGGTAGATCACGAACGGCATCAGGCTGTGCGTGCGCACGAGCGTGACCGTGCCCCACACGGCGATCCAGCCGGCGATCGCCGACGTGATGATGCCCACGATCGTCGGGATGATCAGGTCCTCGGGTATGCCTTCGGAGATGAGCCCGGCGCCCTTGAACACGACGGCGCCGAAGATCACGGGAATCGACATCAAGAAGCTGATCCGCACGGCAGCACCGCGATCGAACTTCAAGAACCGGGCCGCGGTCATCGTGATCCCCGAGCGCGACGTTCCCGGGTTCAGCGCCAGCGCCTGCGCCGCGCCGACGGTGAGCGCGTCCCTGGCCCGAAAACCCTCGACCTTGCGTGTCCCCGCTGTGCGGTCGGCCCAACCGAGCAGCAGGCCGAAGCCGATCAGCGAGACGGCAATGATCGTCGGGGTACCAAGGGCGGAGTCGATCTGATCCTCGAACAGCGCTCCCACCGCGGCCGCCGGCAGGGTGGCCAGCACGAACAGCCACGCCAAACGGCCTTCGGTTGTCGTCGGTCGCTCACGCTGAAACACGAGCTTGGTGCCCTCGACGATGTACGTCGTGACATCGCGCCAGAAGTAGGCGACCACGGCCACCAGCGTCCCGAGATGGAGCGCCACATCGAACGACTTCTTGAGCGAGTCGGACTCGAGCTCCTCCCACCCGAACAGCCATGGCACGAGCAGCAGATGACCACTCGAGGAGATCGGCAAGAACTCGGTGAGTCCCTGCACGATCCCGAGAATGATCGCCTGGTAGATCGGCACGCTCGCCTTGTCTAGCGGTTGCGCCCGCCCGCGGCGCGGTCAGGTCGAGCTGGTCGACGGGACAATCCGCGGCGTCCATGGCCGAGGCTTGTCCCAGTGATGACCAACGATGCGGCCCTCGCCGAGCGCCTCAAGGAACGACGCGGCATCGTCGAAGTTGGGCATCTCGACGTACGCCGCGCCGAGCGCGTCGGGGACGTGGGCATCGCTACCGGCGCCAGCCAGCAGGTGGTGCTCGTCGGCGAACGCTGCCGCGCGACGATTGAGGCTCGACAGCGAGGTCTTCGAGTTCAGCACCTCGACGGCATCGATCAAACCCTCTGCGGCCAACTCCAGCAACGCCGGCTCGGCGAGGTTGCGACGCATCGGGTCGAACGGATGAGGGATGTACACCAACCCTCCTTGTGCGCGGATCTGACGCGCCGCCTCCACGTGGCCGATGCCCATCGGGACCCGTTCGGTGAGGAACAACCCAATGATCTCCCCCATCGCCGTGCGTAGCTCTTCGCCGACGATCACCCGGCACGGCAGCCGGTCGCCGAGCTCGACCGCTCCGGCGACCGCATTGTGATCGGTGATGCACAACACGTCGATTCCCGTCGCGACGACGGCGTCGTGCAACTCGTCGGGCGTGGTCGTCGAGTCGCCGCTCCACATCGTGTGGCTGTGCAAATCGACGCGCAGCCGGCCATCGGGCAGCGGATCGGCGAGGTGCGGATGCCGTTCGATCGCTGCGGCGGCGGGTGCTCCCACGGCCGACACGGTAACGCCGCCGGTCACCCGAGCGCCCGTTGGCTGACGCACCTGCCCGTTCTGTTCGCGAAATCCGGCGCGAGGCGCCTGGAATCCCCGGGATTTCGGTGAGGAGTGAGCTGCCTAGGATGGCCGTGGGGAAAGGGGGCGCCGATGGTGTCGACGCTGTTAGAACGAGTCGCCGCGCGCGGCGACGATTTGGCGATCGCCGACGAGGTCGGAGCGCTCACGTGGCGTGAGTTCAACGAACGGGAGAACCGGCTCATCGCCGGGATGCGCGGACTCGGGCTGGCAGTCGGCTCGACGATCGCGCTACTCGGCAACAACCGTCGCGAGTGGGTCGAAGTCCTCGGGGCCGGAGGCGCCATCGGGGCGATCAGCGTGCCGGTCAACTGGCACTTCTCGGTCGACGAGGTGGCCTACATCCTCGAGAACTCCGGCGCCGACGCGCTCGTCGCAGATGCGGAGTTCGCCGAGGTCGCACTCGCGGCGGCGGAACAATCTGGGGTCGGGATCCGCATCTCCTACGGCGGCCCGATCGACGGCTTCACCGACTACGACGAGTTGCTCGCCTCCGCATCGCCCGACGAACCGGCCGAGGAGTTCGCTGGGGCCACGATGTTCTACACCTCGGGCACCACGGGGCGGCCCAAAGGGGTGAAGTCGTCGTTGCAAGCCGTCGGTGGCGATCCCAAGGCAGCGGCTGACCAACTCGGCATGTTGATGTCGTTGTACGGCAACCCAGTCGACGACAACAGCGTCGTGTTGTGCAACGCCCCGCTGTACCACGCCGGGCCATTGGCGTTCTGCGGCGTGCCGTTCCTACTCGGCGCGGCGTTGATCATGCGCCGCAAGTGGGACGCCGCCGAGACCCTGGAGCTGATCGATCGTTACAAGGTGACGCACTACTACGCCGTGCCGACCTTCTTCACCCGGATGCTCAAGCTGCCCGACGACGTGAAGGCCGACTTCTCCGGCGACAGCTTGCAGTTCGTGATGCACACGGCCGCACCGTGCCCGCCGCCGGTGAAGCAGCAGATGATCGAGTGGTGGGGGCCGGTGATCAACGAGCTGTACGGCGCCTCCGAAGGCGCCGGAACCGGAGCGATCGTCAACTCTGCGGAGTGGCTCGCCAAGCCGGGCACCGTCGGCAAGGCAACCGCGGTGACCGAGATCATGATCATCGACGACGACGGCGAACGCCTGCCACCGGGCGAGATCGGGCAGATCTACATGAAGAGTCTGCTCGGCATCGACTTCGAGTACCTCGGCGACGAGGAGAAGACCAAGAAGGCCCACCTCGAGCCCAGCGTGTTTTCCTTCGGCGACATCGGCTACCTCGACGACGACGGCTACCTGTTTATCTCCGACCGCATGATCGTCATGATCTTCTCGGGCGGGGTCAACATCTACCCGGCGGAGATCGAAGCGGTGATCATCACCCATCCGGATGTGGCCGACGTCGGTGTGTTCGGCATCCCCAACGACGACTTCGGCGAGGAGGTCAAGGCCGCAGTACAGCTCATCGACGGCGCCGACGCGGAACGGGTCGAAGCCGAGCTCAAGGCACTCTGTCGCGACAAACTCGCCGGATTCAAGGTGCCACGATCGTTCGACTTCATCGACTTGCCGCGCACCGCCACCGGGAAGTTGCCCAAGCGCGAGCTTCGGGCCAAGTACTGGGACGACACGGGCCGCACGATCTGACGCAAGAAATCCACACGACCCCGTAAGGCGGTGGCGAGTCGGCCGTCAGGATCCGTGACGCCCGGAGTGGCCGGGCACGCAACAGAAGGAATTCCGCCATGGGGTATCAACGCACGACGCATCAACTCACGGCGCTGTTGGCAACGCTGGCCGTCGCCATCGGCCTGCTCACCATCTCCGCCGCGCCAGCCAGTGCGGCGCCTGGAGTGCACCCAGGGGGTGGCTGGATCGATCTCGCCGCCGGGAACGAGCACACCTGCACATTGAGTGCGCAGGGCCAGGTCTTCTGCTGGGGCAACAACCTCGTCGGCCAGCTCGGCTACGGCGACACGGCCGATCGCGGCAACCTCGCGGCCGATATGGGCAACAACTTGCCGCCGGTCGACCTCGGCACAGGCCGAACCGCGACCGCGCTAGCCGCCGGAAACGACCACACGTGCGCGCTGCTCGACGATCGCACCGTGAAATGCTGGGGCTTCAACATCGCCGGCCAGCTCGGCTACGGCGACACGGCCGATCGCGGCGACGACCCCAACGAAATGGGCGATGACCTACCGGCCGTCGATTTGGGAACCGGGCGCTGGGCCCGCGCCCTCGCTGTTGGCTCGACGCACTCGTGCGCGATCCTCGACGACTATTCGGCAAAGTGTTGGGGTTCCGGCGGCTTCGGGCGACTCGGACAGAGCAACTTCGCCACCATCGGCGACGACCCCAACGAAATGGGTGCCAATCTGATGCCGATCGATCTCGGCGCTGGCCGGTCGGTGGTCGCGCTCACGGCGGGCGAAGCCCATAACTGCGCCATACTCGATAACAGCGAGTTGAAGTGCTGGGGCCGTAATGCGGTGGGGCAGCTCGGTCTCGGAGACACCAACGACCGGGGCGACGGCGCCAATGAAATGGGCGACAGCCTTCCCGCGGTGTCACTCGGTGACGGGCGGACGGCGACTGCTGTGTCGGCCGGACAGATTCACACCTGCGCACTACTCGACAACGCCGAGGTGAAGTGCTGGGGCCAAGGCACCGAGGGGCAGCTGGGCTATGGCAACAACTGGAACAGAGGCGACAACGCCAACGAAATGGGATTCAACCTGCCCAACGTGCCGCTCGGCACCGACGTCACCGTCGTTGCCATCGCCACCGGTTACCGGCACAGCTGCGCCCGACTCGCCGATGGCGGCCTGAAGTGCTGGGGCGAGAACAGCAGGGGCCAGCTCGGCCAAAGCGACACCAGCGATCGTGGCGACAACGCGCTCGAGATGCAGGACTTTCTGCTCCCGATCATGCTTGGAGCCGACCGGACGGTGACCGCGGTCGGAGCAGGCGCTGAGCACACGTGCAGCATCCTCGACGACAACACCTTGCGCTGCTGGGGCTATAACTCGCAAGGCCAGCTCGGCCTCGGCGTGTTCGGCAACATCGGCGATGGCATCGGCGAGATGGGCGACTTCCTCCCGCCGGTGTCTCTGCCCACCGGGATCATCTTCGACCCCGCCGGCATCGAGACGGTCGTGCCGTTCCGCTTGCTCGAAACACGCGCCGGCCAACCGACCGGCGACGGTCTGCAGGAAGGCATCGGACGGCGTACACCCGGACAGGTCACCTCGGTCGACGTGGCCGGGCGCGCTGGCGTCGACACCGATGCGACCGCTGCGATCATCACGTTGACCGCCATCAACCCGGGGGCCAACGGACACGCCACGGCCTACCCGTGCGATGCGCCGAAGCCCGACGCATCGACACTGAACTACGAGGCGGGTCAAACCATTGCCAACTCGGCAACCATCGATCTCGCCGCCGACGGCACGTTGTGCTTCTTCAGCCAGCGCTCGGCGGACTACGTCGTCGACGTCACCGGCTTCGTGCCGTTCGGTTCGACAGTCGACACGATCACGCCGGCCAGGTTGTTCGAGAGCCGCCCGGAGGAGCCGACCTTCGACGGTGTGCAGCAGGGCGCTGGCCGCCGAGACGCCGGTACCGAGACCACGATCGTGGTCGCCGGACGGGCCGGCATCCCCGCCGATGCCAGTGCGGCGATCCTCAACATCGCGGTGATCGGCGCGGAACGCAACGGCTACGTCGCGGCGTACCCGTGCGGTGGCGCACCGTCGGAGTCGTCGATCCTCAACTACGCCGCCGGCCAGACGATCGCCAACGGGGCGACGATTGCCATCGGCGCCGGCGGCACGGTGTGCGTGTTCACGCAGCGGGCAATGGACCTCGTAGTCGATGCCACCGGCTACCACGTCGACGGCGCCTCGCCCGAAACGTTCGAGCCGAAACGGTTCTTCGAGACTCGCCCCGGCGAGCCGACCTTCGACGGTCAGCAGCAGGGCGTCGGGCGGATCGAGCCGCAGCAGGTCACCACGATCCAGATCGCTGGACGAGGCGGAATCCCCGCATCGACACCAGCGGTGATGGTCAACGTGGCGTCGGTGATCCCGATCGGGCCTGGGTTCGTCCGACTGTTTCCCTGCGACAAGCCGCAGCCAGGAACGTCGAATCTGAACCATCAGCACAGTCAGACGATTGCCAACAACGCGACGATCCAGCTGTCGGAGGCGGGCACGATCTGCGTGTACAACCACCGTCAGATGGACCTGATCCTCGACGTGACCGGCTACACCCGCTGACGCTCAGCCAAACGATCCGGAGCGGCGTCGGGCACCTCGGGTGCCCGGCGCAGCGGCGCGTTCAGGTGCCGGACATGGTGACGTCGGTGATCACCAGGCTCATGCCCGCGGCGCGCATCGGCAGCCAGTCGATGTCACCGCCGATCTCGGTGATATCGAGGAGCATCTTCTGCAACGTCGACGCGATCGTGACCTCGCGCACCGGGGCACCGACGGTGCCATTGTCAATCAGGAGGCCGGCGGCGCCGGTGGAGAAGTCGCCGCTGATCGGATTGACGCCCGAGTGCAGTCCCTGCATCTGCTGCACGAGCAACCCGCGGTCAATGCTGGCGATCAACTCGTCTTGGGTCTTCGTGCCGGGGACCAGCGAGAGCGCGAGGCAGCCGACACCCGGCGTGCCTGCGAAACCGCCCCGAGTCGCATTGCCCGTCGAAGCGGCCCCGGCGCGGCGCGCCGAGTAGGAGTTGTGCACGAACTGCTGCAAGACGCCGTCGTCGATCAGCACGTTGCGCCGCGCGGCGAGTCCTTCACCGTCGACATCGGTCGCGGTGTAGGCAAGGGGGTTCGTCGGATCGTCGACCAACGTGACCCCGGAGGCCGCTACCTGCTCGCCGATGCGATCACGGAACAGCGAACGACCCTTCACGACCGCTTCGCCGTTCAGCGTGGAGGAGATCACCGAGAGGAACTGCGCGGTCACAAAGGGGTCGAGCACCACCGTGAGCCGTTCGCTCGCCGGCTGCGTCGCACCGAGCAGACGCGTCGCCCGTTCAACCGCCTCGCGCCCGGCTCGTTCGAGATCAAACTCGGCGGGCGACCGCCCGACCGAGAAGCCGAACCCGGTTTGCGTTTCGGCGTCGTCGCCTTCGCCTTCGTCGGCGAGCGTCGACACCGATACGTAGCAGCCGTTCTCGCGGCCCGAGCGCCGGATGCCTGTGGTGGATGCCACCGCAGCCTCGGCGTGCGCGTCGAGATGGTGCGCTGGACGGTTTTTTGTGCCGTGGCGCTGATCAGCTCAGCGGTGGTTGCAGCGGCTGGCATCGTGGGATGGGTGGGGCTTGTGATCCCTCATATCGCACGCTACCTC
>JBCBSO010000192.1:0-7542 GCA_039819205.1 Actinomycetota bacterium | reverse complement strand
CTGGCCTTCCATCCCCCGAAGCTGTAGTAGCTGACCGGCACGGGGATCGGCACGTTCAGCCCGACCATGCCGACCTGCACGTCGAACTGGAACTGCCGTGCAGCCCCACCGTCTCGGGTGAAGATCGCTGTGCCGTTGGCGAACTGGTTGGCGTTGATCGTTTCGATGCCGTCCTGGTAGCCGCTCACTCGAACGACCGACAGCACGGGACCGAAGATCTCGTCGCGGTAACAGGCCATGTCGGTCGACACGTTGTCGAGCAATGTCGGGTTGAGGAAGAACCCTCCCCCCTCGTCGACACCCTCACGACCGTCGACCACCACGGTGGCGCCTTCGCCAAGCGCGGCATCGACGTACCCGCGCACTCGATCGCGATGCTCGGCGGTGATGAGGGGGCCCATCTCGTTGTCCGGTTCGTCGCCCGGTCCCACCTTGATCGACGGAATGCGCTCGGCGATCTTGTCGACCAACTCATCGGCAATCGCATCGGCCGCGAGCACCACGCTGATCGCCATGCACCGCTCGCCGGCCGAGCCGTAGCCGGCCGACACCGCCGCATCGGCGGCCATGTCGAGATCGGCGTCACCCAACACCAACATGTGGTTCTTGGCGCCGCCCAGCGCCTGAACGCGCTTGCCGTTCGACGTGCCGGTCTCGTAGATGTACTTGGCGATCGGCGTCGAACCGACGAAGCTCACCGCCGCGATGTCGGGATGCTCGAGGAGACGATCAACGGCCACCTTGTCGCCCTGCACCACGTTGAAGCACCCGCTCGGCAATCCGGCTTGCGCGAGCAGCTCGGCGAGATACAACGACACCGAGGGATCCTTCTCGCTCGGCTTGAGCACGAACGTGTTACCGCACGCCAGCGCGTTGGCGAACATCCACACCGGCACCATCGCCGGGAAGTTGAACGGTGTGATCCCGGCGACCACGCCGAGCGGCTGACGAATCGAGTACACGTCGATTCCACCGGCGGCCTGCTCGGAGTATTCGCCCTTCATCAACTGCGGGATCCCGCAGGCGAACTCGATGTTCTCCAGTCCGCGGGCGACCTCGCCCATCGCGTCGGACACGACCTTGCCGTGTTCGGCCGACACGATCGACGCGATCTCCTTGCGATTGGCGTCGAACAGCTCGCGCAATCGAAACATCACCTCGGCCCGCCGCGACAGCGGCGTGGCCCGCCACTCGACCGCGGCCGCGCGCGCCGTGGCGACGGCCGCGTCGACCTCGTCGACCGATGCCAAGTCGACCGCGCCGGTCTGTTCACCCGTCGCCGGGTCGTAGACCGGCGCCGAGTTCCCCGACGTCGACTCGACCACCCGCCCGTCAATCCAATGAGAGATCCGTTTCGGGGTTGACATGTTGAAACCCTTTCGATGGTTGTGCTCGTCGGCCCGTTGGTTCTCCTCGCACTCCGTCCGGCCGCTTCCCTAGCGGTCAGGTCGGCCGGCTGCGAGTGAGTCTGCGAACGGGCGCAACAGCGCACTCACGTGTTCGATTGCTAGTTCAGATACGTCGACAGGCCGCGCTTGACGTAGCGGCCGTGGCCGGGACGGCCGAGGAACTCGTCGTTCTCAACAACGACCATGCCGCGGCTGAGCACCGTGTCGACCTTGCCGTCGATCTCGAACCCTTCGTAGGCCGAGTGGTCCATGTTCATGTGGTGCTTGTGGTCGACACCGATCGTGGTGTGCCCGTTCGGATCCCACACCAAGATGTCGGCGTCGGCGCCCGGCTCGATCACGCCTTTCTTGTCGAGACCGAACATGCGCGCCGGGGTGGTGCTGCACGTCTCCACCCACCGCTCCAGCGTCAACTCGCCCGTCACCACGCCCTGGTACAACAACTCCATTCGATGTTCAACGCCACCGATGCCGTTGGGAATCTTGGAGAAGTCGCCGACGCCGAGCTCCTTCTGCTCCTTCATGCAGAACGGGCAGTGGTCGGTCGACACGATGGCCAACTCGTTCATCCGCAGGCCCTTCCACAGGTCGCGCTGGTGCCCTTCGTGGTGCGAACGCAGCGGCGTCGAGCACACCCACTTGGCGCCCTCGAACCCCGGCTGGGAGAGATGCTCTTCGAGCGACAGGTACAGGTACTGCGGGCACGTCTCGGCGAACACGTTCAGACCTGCGTGTTGCGCCATCGCCACCTCCTCCAACGCCTGCGCAGCCGACATGTGCACGATGTACAAGGGGACGTTGCCGGCGACCTTCGACAGTTGGATCGCTCGGTGGGTCGCCTCCGACTCCATTTCGGCGGGACGGGTGAGCGAGTGGTGGCGGGGGTCGGTTTCGCCGCGGCCGAGCGCCTGGGCGACGAGGACATCGATAGCGATGCCGTTCTCGGCATGCATCATGATGATCGAGCCGGTCTCCGACGCGTTCTGCATCGCCCGCAGAATTTGTCCGTCGTCGGAGTAGAACACGCCCGGGTAGGCCATGAACAACTTGAAGCTGGTGATGCCCTCGTTGTCGGCGAGATACGTCATCGCTTTCAGTGAGTCTTCGTCGACGCCGCCGATGATCTGATGGAAGCCGTAGTCGATGGCACAGTTCCCGTCGGCCTTCTCGTGCCACTCGGCAAGGCATTCGTGCACGTTCTGCCCCGCGGACTGCACCGCAAAGTCGACGATGGTCGTCACTCCGCCCCATGCGGCAGCGATGGTGCCGGTCTCAAAGGTGTCGGAGGCCTCGGTGCCGCCGAACGGCAACTGCATGTGGGTGTGCACGTCGATGCCGCCCGGCAACACGTACTTGTTGGTGGCATCGACGATCCGCTCCGGAGCGATGCCCAGCGCGTTGGCCTGTCCCGGGGCAAGGACCGCAGCGACCGACTCGCCGTCGATCAAGACATCGCCAGCGCGCTCCGGGGTCGAAAGAATCGTGCCGTTCTGAATCAGCGTGGTCATCTCAACTCCCTCCCTCGTCGGCCCGTTGGTTCTCCGTGAACTCCTCGTCGGCCCGTTGGTTCTCCAGACTCGGGTCCAGCTCGTCGCTGGCGCTTCCCTCGCTGGCTGCGTACCGGTCCTTCATCACCGCACTCACCCTTCAACGATTTCGTCGTAGGCGTCGGGGCGGCGGTCGCGGTAGAACGCCCACCCATCGCGCACTTCCTTGATGCGATCCATGTCGAGTTCGCGCACGATCAGCTCCGGCTTGTACGGATCACCCTTGTCGCCGACGTATTGGCCGCGCGGGTCGACGAAGTAGCTCTGCCCGTAGAAGTCGTTCTCACCGAGCGGCTCGATGCCCACCCGATTGATGGCGCCGACGTAGTACATGTTGGCGACCGCAGCCGCTGGCTGCTCGATCGACCACAGGTACTCGCTGAGCCCGCGGTGGGTGGCCGACGGGTTGAACACGATCTCGGCTCCGTTCAGGCCGAGGATCCGCCACCCCTCTGGAAAGTGCCGGTCGTAGCAGATGTACACGCCGACCTTGCCGACAGCGGTCTCGAAGATCGGATACCCGCCATTGCCAGGGCGAAAGTAGAACTTCTCCCAGAACCCCTTGACCTGCGGGATGTGCTGTTTGCGGAACTTGCCGAGATAGGTGCCATCGGCATCGATGACCGCTGCGGTGTTGTAGTACACGCCGGCCTGTTCGACTTCGTACATCGGCAGCACCATCACCATGCCGAGCTCTTTGGCCACCGATTGGAATCGTTGGGTGGTCGGCCCGTCGGGAATGGCCTCGGTGTATTCGTAGTACTTGGCGTCTTGCACCTGGCAGAAGTAGGGGCCGTAGAACAGCTCTTGGAAACACATCACCTGAGCGCCCTGCGCGGCCGCCTCGCGAGCTGCCTCCTCGTGCTTGTCGATCATCGACTCCTTGTCGCCAGTCCAGTCGGTCTGGAGCAACGCAGCGGTCACGACGTTGGGCATGGGCACTCCTGGGTGCTCGGTGACGACTACACGCCGTCGGGATCGCGACATTACTCGCCTCTCGGGAGCGGATCGCCCCAGCGTGTGACGGGTCGATGAACGCCCCGTAACGTGAACACATGGGCGCGGCGCGCGACGCATGGCATTGGGTGTTCGGTAAGCACCCCCCGAAGCCCCCCGATCCCGAGCGCACGGTCGAGGCGGCGTGGGTTCCGCAGTGGCAGGCGCCGATGATCGTCGACACCCTCAACGAGGCTGGGGTTCCTGCGGTGGCCAGCGACGACTTCGGGATCCACCTGCTCAACGACCACCGAGGGCCGATGTCACGGGTGTTCGTCACCGAGGACCGCAAGGCCGAGGCCCGCGAGATCATCGCCGACATCCTCGGACACCCCCCGCCGAGCCGCCATCTGTGATCGCCGGCCAGCGCGTCGGAGATCGGCCGCTCCATCAACCGCTACATCGGACTCGGTCGTAGCAGCTCTGGCGCCGGCGGGCACTCGGGGGCGGTCGCCGCTGGCCCCATCGGCAGGCGGCCGAGCGGTCCGATCACATCGGTGATCTGGGCCGCCGGGAAGACTTCGACCTCGAGGTCCCAGGGGTCGACGTCCTGGGTGGCGAGGTCGATCCGATCGACCATGGCATCGATCATGTCGCTCGGTAGTCGCCGCCCGACGCCTGCGACCAACCAAACGGGCGTGTTCGCTGCCGCGGCAACGCCCGCCAACGTCGACGAGCCGAGCGGGGCAACCACGCGGTCGCGATCCATGGCCAGCGCCTCGACGAGCACGACGTCGGCCGCACGGGCGACGGCGCCGGCGGCCGCTGCGTCGACTGGCTCATAGTCCACGTCGTGGCGCTCGAGTCGGCGAACAAACGATGTCGCGCTGTGTTGGCTGTCGAGCGCGATCACGCGGATGTCCCCACGCCGGATGAGTCCATCGGCGACCAGCTCGGGAGCACCGACGGTGACCACCGTTGCATCGTCGGGCAGTTCGTGCGCCAGCTGCACTCCGGTGGTGTCGGATCGAATCCGCCCAGCGAGCTCCCATACGGCATCGAGCGGCTCGGTCGAAGTGGTCAGGTTGGCGCACAGCCACCACAGGGGGCCGGTGAACGGGTGCCGTTCGACGATCCGACGACATGCCACGACCAACGCTGACGGGTCGAATCCCATTGAGCCGAGGGCGTGTGCCGACTCTTCCACCAACGCTGCCGCGTCGACGCCATGGGCCCGGGCGACATATCGCAGGTGCTCGATTGGATGCACGCGATCACGCTACTGCGCTACGGGACCGACGTCTCGGTGGCGAGAATCTGCTCGGCCGGCCACCCGATCGCTACGATCGGCCCGGCGCGCCGACCCCACCGAACGCGGCCGACCTACCGATGAGCACCCCGACGATGAAGCAGTTGCCCACCGACCTCACGCTGTCACCTCTGCGCCGAGACGGCCGAGGCGAACCCCGACCCGTGATGGATTGGCTCACCACGTTCCACTTGGCCACCGTGGTCCTCGACCCGTACACGAACGAGAGCGCATGGGTGCTCAAGGCCGCCACGCGGATTCTCGACCAGTTCCGCGGCGCCGACGCCCGGATCAACCTGTTGGTCACGGCCGGCGACGACGATGCTCGCTCGTTTCTCGGCCCGCTGACCGAGGAGTACCTGGTGTTCTGCGACCCCGAACGCGCGGCCGTGCGGGCGATGGAGCTCACCGAACTCCCGGCATTTGTGTTCGTGCGCGTCGACGGCGTCCTTGCCGCAACGGCGCAGGGCTGGAACCCGCCAGAGTGGGAACGCGTCGCCGACGCCATCGCGGAAACCTGCTGGTGGACGTCGATCGATGTGCCGGGGCCTGACGACCCAGGACCGTTCCGCGGCTCGCCCGCGCTCGGGTGACCGTCGAGCTCCCCGACCTGCCGATCCGCGAGGCGCTCGGCGACCTCGCCGCCGCGCTGGCCGACGGAACGCGGGCGGTACTGGTTGCACCCCCGGGCGCTGGCAAGACCACCGTGGTGCCGTTGGCGCTGCTCGACGCACCGTGGCGCGGCGATGGACGGATCGTCATGCTCGAGCCGCGTCGGCTCGCGGCGCGCGCGGCAGCGCGCCGAATGGCCTCGACAACGGGCACCGACGTCGGCGATCTGATCGGGTATCAAACCCGCGACGAGCGGCGGCTGTCGGCGCGCACACGAATCGAGGTACTCACCGAGGGCATCTTGACGCGCCGCCTCCAGCGCGATCCCGAGTTGCCCGGTGTCGCCGCGGTGCTGTTCGACGAGGTGCACGAACGCAATCTGCCGACCGACATGGGCATCGCCCTGCTCACCGACGTTGCGGCGACGATCCGGCCAGACCTGCGCATCGTGGCGATGTCGGCGACGCCCGACATCGAGTCGCTGGTCAACTATCTCGACGCGCCGGTGGTGGAGAGCGCCGGCCGCTCCTTCGACGTCGATGTGCGCTGGCGGGCCTCGGCCGCCACCACCAAAGGGCGTCAGTCCGGGAGAGCGGGTGCGCGGGCCCGCCGTGCTGGCGGTGGGCGCGGCGACGACCTCGTGAACACCACCACCACGGCCGTGATCGGTGCGCTGGCCGACGACGAGGGAGATGTATTGGTGTTTCTCCCCGGCGTCGGCGAGATCCGGAGGGTCGAGTCGGCGCTGGCCGCAGCGGTGGGACCGAACGTCGGGATCTTTGCGCTCGCCGGGGCGCTCGATCGCCGGATCCAAGATGAGGCGCTCGCGCCATCGGCGCCTGGCCGACGGCGAGTGGTGTTGGCCACCGACATCGCCGAAACGTCACTGACCGTCGCCGGGATCCGCGTCGTGATCGACGCTGGTCTCAGTCGGGAGCCGCGCTTCGATGCGCGTACCGGTATGACGCGCTTGACCACGGTTGCGGCCAGTCGGGCATCGGCTGATCAGCGGGCTGGGCGCGCCGGCCGCACTGCGCCAGGCGTGGCGTATCGGCTGTGGAGCAAGGTGGAGCATGCGAGTCGAGCCAAGTACCGCACACCCGAGATCGACGTGGTCGATCTTGCCTCGCTTGCGCTCGAGCTCGCCGCATGGGGTGACCAGCCACCCTTCATCGACGACCCACCCGCAGGTGCGCTGGAGCAGGCCAAGGGACTACTGCGCGACCTCGGCGCAATCGCCGACGACGACTCGGTCACCTCGGTCGGTCGACGCATGCTCGACCTTCCCGTACATCCACGTCTGGCGTGCATGATCGTCGGCGCGCCGACCTTCACGGCGTGCACGGTGGCCGCGCTGCTCGACGATCGAGATGTGTTCGGCGGCAGACCCGACGACCGGCCGGCAGACATCGCCCTCCGGCTGGCCGTCGTCGCCGGACAACACGGCTTCGCCGGAGCCGACCGCAACGGCGTCGCCAGGGTCGCCGAACGGGCGCGCGAACTCGCCAGGCGGGCCCGCGTGGACGGGTCATTGGACGACGTCGAACCCGATGACGCTGGCCGCGCGCTGCTGCTCGCCTACCCCGATCGAGTCGCCGGACGACGCCGCACCGGACAGTTCCAGTTGCGCAGCGGGACGGGAGCGTGGTTGCCCGACGACGACCCACTCGCCAATGAACCCTTCGTCGTCGCCGCCGACCTCGACGGCAAACGCGACCGGTCGCGTTTG
>JBCBSO010000191.1:0-7558 GCA_039819205.1 Actinomycetota bacterium | reverse complement strand
ACTTCTTCCTCGCGCCGCTGGCGATACCGCTGTTGATCCTCGGCGTGCCGATCTTCGACATGTTGTTCGCCATCGTTCGGCGGGCGACCGGTCGCCGCTCGCTCGCCGCCGCCGACAAAGGACACCTCCATCACCGGTTGATGGACCTCGGCCACGGTCACCGCCGGAGCGTGGTGATTCTGTGGACCTGGACCGCGCTGCTGTCGGCGTTCGTGTTGTACCCGACGCTCAGTGGCCAGAACCCGACGTACCTCCCATTTGGCATCGGTGCGCTCGGGCTCTTGTTGTTCACCATCCTCCACCCGAGCGTGCGCCGTCGTCGGCGCGAGGGCCCGAACGCGGCCGGCGCCGATGGGAGCGGCCCCGACGCTCATGACGCCGACACCGATGACGCCGACACCGATGACGCCGATCGGCCAGTCGCCACGGTCACGTCGATCGACGATCGGCGCGGCGATCACCTGCGTGCCGTTGACGGGGGTCGCGTGGAGAACGAAACGACCGGGTTGCCCTCGGCGAGCCCCGATGACTAGATTGTGCCTGCGTTCACAAGCGCCAATTCCCCTCGCCCCTTCCACCGCCTTTCGTCTGGATCGATGAAGCTCCGAGACACGCTGCTGCGCCCCAACCTGAAGATCGACCACAACGACTCGCTTGGTCGTGGTATGGACATGGCGTTCACCTTCTTGGTGTTCGTCGGAATCGGTTTGGGCCTCGATCTGGTCATCGGCACGCTGCCGTGGTTGACGATCGTGTTCTCGGCGCTCGGCGCAATCGGACTGTTCGCCCGGTTCAAGTACCGCTACGACATCCAGATGGAACGACTCGAGCGCGAGCGCGCCGACAAGAGTGGGTCGTCCCCAACGTGACCACTCCGACCGACGGTGCCGCCCGCGCCACGCTGAGCACCACCCGCTTCGATGGTCCATCGCCGGAATGGGGCGTTGGCCGCGACCTGATCAAGCGGGGGCTCATCGCCGGACCGGTGCTCGTTGCACTGTGCGGCGTGATCTGGGGCGCCGACGGGGTGTGGTCTGCCCTGTATGGGCTGGCCATCGTGTTGGTCAACTTCGCACTCGCCGCGTTGACGATCGCCATCACCGCCCGAATCTCGCTGGCCGTGATGATGGGCGCCGTGCTGTTCGGTTATCTCGTGCGTCTCGCGCTGATCTTCGCGGCGGTCTGGCTAGTGCAAACGGAGTCGTGGATTTCGTTTCCCGCTCTCGGAGCGACCATCATCGTGTCGCACCTCGGGCTGTTGATCTGGGAGCTGCGCCACGTGTCGATGTCTCTCGCCTACCCAGGACTCAAGCCCGCTGACCCAACCGCCGCCGTGTCTCCTACTGCCCCGCCCCCCGCCGACTGACGCCGACCCGCCCGCCATCTGCCGCTGACCCGCCCGCCATCCCTGCCGCTGACCCGCCCGCCATCCCGACGACTCTCAGGACTGAAACGGATACAACGTGTTCGCACTCGAGTTCCCACCGATCAACGCACTGCTCCGGTGGCCCGACCTGTTCCCCTCGTTCAACAAGATCGGCCTCATCGCGGTGCTCTCTGCGTTGATCGTGATGGGCTTCTACTACCTGGCCAACCGACAGAGCGCAGCGATCGCTCCGACCGGTGTGCGCAACCTCGCCGAGGGCTCAGTGGAGTTCATCGAAGAGGGCATCATCATGCAGACGATCGGCAAGCCTGGCCTGGGCTGGACGCCGTTCCTGTTGGCGCTGTTCACGTTCATCTTCTTGTGCAACATCCCCGGCGTGCTTCCGGTGTTGCAGATGCCCGCCACCGCACGCATCGCCATCCCGCTCGGCCTGTCGTTGACCGTCTGGGTGGTCTACATCGGCGTCGGTCTTCGTCATCAAGGCCTCGGCTACCTCGGTCACCTGCTCTGGCCTCCCGGGGTGCCCACGGCACTCAAGCCCCTCGTCGGACTCATCGAGTTCATTTCGACGATCCTCGTCACGCCGTTCTCGCTGACGGTTCGTCTGTTCGCCAACTTGCTCGCCGGCCACATTCTGCTGGTCACGTTCGGTCTGCTGACCGAGGCCCTGCTGTTCGCCGAGACCAGCCAAGTCTTCTTGGTGCCGCTCTCGATCCTGCCGTTCATCATGCTGGTGTTCCTCACGGCGTTCGAGGTGCTCGTCGCCGTCTTGCAGGCCTACATCTTCGCCATCCTCGCTGCGGTGTACATCAACAACTCGATGTCCGCTCACGACGAGCACTGACCTCCACAGCGACTACAGATCTTCCAGACACACACAGGAGAAACCACATCCCATGGAAGCAATGAGCATCCTCGTCCAGCAGGCCGACGGCGGCATCACCGCCGACGACTTGAAGAGCATCGAGGCCGCCTCCACGGCCGGGTTCGCCTATGGCCTGGCGGCCATCGGCCCGGCGATCGGCATCGGCTACTTGGTCGGCAAGTCGGTTGAAGCGATGGCCCGCCAGCCCGAAGCGGCCGGCATGGTCCGTACCACGATGTTCCTCGGCATCGCCTTTACCGAGGCGCTGGCCCTGATCGGCTTCGTGGTCTTCATCCTCCTCAAGTTCGCCTGATTTCTTGAACGATCACCCATTCGTCCACCGGTCCGATCACGGATCTGACCACCGAAGGGAGCTGACGTGCTGACCGCCGTCATCACCGGTTCGGGGCCTGGCGTGCAAGTGACGCTGCTCGAGGAGCATCCGCTCGTCGACGCGTACGTCACGGCCGACAAGGAAGTCCCCGAAAGCGATCTCAACCCGATCGCCATCGAGCCCAAAGAGCTGATCTGGGGCATGGGCGCGTTCTTCGTGATGTTGATCGTGCTGCGGTATCTCCTGTTCCCGAAGTTGAAGAGCGGAATGGAGGCCCGTGCCGAGGGCATCCGCCGCGATCGGGAAGCCGCAGAGGCGCTCACCGCGTCTGCCCGTGCTGACGTCGCCGAATACGAAGCGCAGGTGGCCACGTTGCGCGCAGAAGCGCAGCAGAAGGTCGAGGCCGCACGGGCCACACTCGAAGCCGAACGCACCGAGAAGGTCGCGGCCGCCAACGCCGAGATCGCCGAACGGCGGACCACGGCGATGGCCGAGGTCGAGGCCGCACGCGCCGAGGCGCAGGGCGACGTCGAGTCGGCCGTGGTCGACGTGGCCGCACACGCGGTGGGTCTGGCCACCGGGCGTCCCGTCGACCGCGCGCAGGTCGAATCGACCGTGCGCGATGTGATGGCGGCGAGCACGGGGGTGTCGTCATGAACCGCCTCACCGTGCTTGCGGGCGAATTCTTGTCCGTCGAGTTCGATACGGACGACCAAGGTGTCACAGCGGCCAACCCGATTTTGCCGCCATGGAAAGAGATCCTGCTCCAGTCACTCGCCACGGCGATCGTGTTCTACGGCATCTACCGGTTCGCCGGTCCGGCAATTGCCAAAGCGGTCCGGGCGCGTTCCGAGCGCATCCAGGGTGAGCTCGACGGCGCCGCAGAGGCCAAAACGAACGCCGAGCAAGAAGCGGCCGACATTCGCAATGCGTTGGGCGACATCGACGCCGAGCGGCGCCGCCTGTTCGACGAGGCCGAAACACAAGCCGAGGCACTGCTCGCCGACGGCCGGACACGTATCGACGATGAGATCGCCGAGATGCACGCCCGCGCCGAGGCCGAGATCTCCGGCGCCGCCACACGAGGCGGCGACGAGCTGCGCGCCGAGATCGGGCGCTACTCGACGCAGACGATCGACCGGCTTGTTGGGAGCTCCCTCGATGGTGCGGCGCAGCAGGAGCTGATCGAAGGATTCATCAGTCGAGTCGGTGCCGAGAGCGGGAGCGCATCATGATCGAGCAACAGATCGAGGGATACGCCCGAGCGTTGTTCGAGGTCGCTCGTGCCGATGGCACGCTCGACGAGGTGGAAGACGAGCTCTTCCGCTTCGCCCGTTCCTACGAATCGAGCGATGCGTTGCGCGAGGCGCTCACCGACGAACATGTCCCCGCCGAGAAGCGCCAAGCGATCATCGAGGACCTGCTCGACGGCAAAGCCACCACCACAACGATCCAATTGGTGTCGATGGTGGTGGGTGGCGGACATGCGCGCGACCTGCCGGCAATCGTCGATTCGCTCGTGCAGCGGGCATCGGCTGCCAAGCAACTCGACGTCGCTGAGGTGCGTACCGCGGTGGCGCTCACCCCCGACCAGGAGTCGCGTCTCAAGGCTGCGCTCGAGAACGCCACCGGCAAGCAACTGAACCTGAAGACCATCGTCGACCCGGCCGTCGTGGGCGGGGTTGTCGCCACCGTTGGCGACGTCGTGATCGACGACACCGTCCGCACCCGCATCGAGCAGCTGAAGAGCCGACTCTGAGCAGGCACACGCTGGAAGATCGAGAGACCAGGAAGATCGAGAGAGCATCACACCATGGCTGAGTTGACAATCTCTGCCGCCGACATTGCGTCGGCGCTCAAGTCGAACCTCGAGGGGTTCGAGCCCTCCGTTGAAGCGCGTACCGTCGGACGCGTCGCCGAAGTCGGCGACGGCATCGCCCGAGTGAGTGGTTTGCCCGACGCCGCCGTGAACGAGCTGCTCGAGTTCGAAGACGGCTCGCGCGGTCTGGCGTTGAACCTCGACGAGACCTCGATCGGTGCCGTCGTGCTCGGCGACGTCGACAACATCGAAGAAGGCCAGACCGTTAAGGCCACCGGCAACATCTTGTCGGTCCCGGTCGGCGATGGAATGTTGGGACGCGTCGTCGACGCGCTCGGCCAACCCATCGACGGGGCCGGCGACATCGTCGGCACCGAGCTGCGCCGCATGGAGATCCAGGCCCCAGGGATCATGGGCCGTCAGCCGGTGGGCGAACCACTGCAGACCGGCATCAAGTCGATCGATGCGATGACCCCGATCGGGCGTGGCCAACGCGAGCTGATCATCGGCGACCGCAAGACCGGCAAGACGACCGTCGCCGTCGACACGATCCTCAACCAGCGCGGCCTCGGCGTGAAGTGCATCTACGTGGCGATCGGCCAGAAGAGCTCCACGGTCGCCCAAACCGTCGATGTGCTGCGGCAGAACGGAGCGCTCGAGTACACCGTCGTCGTGGTTGCCCCCGCTGCCGATCCGGCGCCGTTCAAATACCTCGCGCCATACGCCGGGTGCGCCATGGGTCAGCACTGGATGGATAACGGCGAGCATGCCCTCGTGGTGTACGACGACCTGTCGAAGCAAGCCGAGGCCTACCGTCAGCTGTCGCTGTTGTTGCGCCGTCCGCCCGGTCGTGAGGCCTACCCCGGCGACGTGTTCTACCTGCACAGCCGGTTGCTCGAGCGTGCCGCCAAGCTTTCCGACGAGAACGGTGGGGGATCGCTCACTGCACTGCCGGTGATCGAGACCAAGGCCGGCGACGTGTCGGCATTCATTCCGACCAACGTGATCTCGATTACCGACGGCCAGATCTATCTCCAGGACAACCTGTTCAAATCGGGTGTCCGACCGGCGGTCGACGTCGGTATCTCGGTGTCACGCGTCGGCGGCGCGGCCCAGATCAAGTCGATGCGGTCGGTGTCGGGTGGTCTGAAGGGCGACCTCGCCCAGTTCCGCGAACTCGAGGCCTTCGCCACCTTCGGCTCTGAGCTCGACGCCGTGTCCGCTGCGCAGCTCGATCGCGGATACCGCCTGGTGGAGCTGCTGAAGCAGAATCTGAACAGTCCGATGCCCGTCGAGGAGCAGGTGGTGGCGATCTACGCCGGCACGAACGGCCATCTCGACGACCTCCCGGTTGAAGATGTGCAGCGCTTCGAAGCGGAGCTGCTGGAGTACGTGCGCACGACCCACGCTGGGCTGCTTGCCGAGATCAAGTCGGGCCCGGTGCCCGACAACTTGGGAGACATCATCGACCAGTTCAAGGAGACCTTCACGGTCACCGATACCAGCCAGCACGTCGACCCGACGGCCACCGACGCCGACGAGATGGGCGACGCCGAGTCACGCAAGACCCTGGCCACCGAGTGATCGTTGAGGTGATGTAGATGGCAGGTGGGCAAGAGCGCATCCTCCGAGAGCGCATTCGGAGCGTCCAGGCGACGAAGAAGATCACACGCGCGATGGAGCTGATCGCTGCATCGCGCATCGTCAAGGCGCAAGCGGCCGTCACGGCAGCGGTGCCGTACTCCGAGCTGATCACCAACGTCGTCAAGGATCTCTCCGCGGGTGGCGCCTCTGGTGAGTCGCCGCTGCTGATGGGTCGCGATGAGGTGCACCACACGTGCTACGTCGTGATCGCCGCCGACCGCGGGTTGTGCGGTGGCTACAACACCGGTGTCGAACGCGCTGCAGAAGGCGAAGTGAAGGCCGACGTGTTGCGCGGCGACTCGTACACGATCATCCCCGTCGGCAAGAAGACCGAGGGGTACTTCCGGTTCCGCGGTTACGACCTGGGCCAGGCGTTCAACGGCTTTTCTGATCGGCCGAGCTACGACGATGCCAAAGCGATCGGTCAACATGTGATCGACCTGTTCGTGTCGGGCGAAGTCGACCGCGTCGAGCTCGTGTACACCCGCTTCATCTCGCCGGGTAGCCAGGAAGTCGTGCTTCGCCCCCTGGTGCCGCTCACGGCCGAGACCGTCGCAGGCGGCGACGGCAAGCCGGAAGATCCGTCGAGCGGTGACTACGAATTCGAGCCCGACCCCGAGACGATCCTCGACACTCTGTTGCCGCGTTACGTCGAGGCCCGTGTGTATGCGGCCCTGCTCAACGCTGCGGCGTCTGAGCACGCCTTCCGCCAGCGGGCGATGAAGTCCGCTACCGACAACGCCGAAGAATTGATCAAGTCGCTGAGCCGGGTGATGAACCGTGCTCGCCAGGACTCGATCACCACTGAGATCATGGAAATCGTGGGCGGCGCCGAGGCGCTGGACTCGGGCGACGATCTCGTCCCTGTTCAGCTCGACTCGACCGCCTTCGAAGACCCGGTCTTCCACCAGCACGCCTGAATCGTCACCACATCGAGGTACACGACATGACCATGACCGAATCGACTCCAGCCGGAACCGGCGCCCCCAAGGACGGGCGCGTCGTCGGCATCGCCGGCCCCGTGATCGACGTCGAGTTCCCGCCCGGGGCGCTGCCCGAGCTGAACCAGGCGCTCGAGTTCACCGTCACCCTCGAGGGCGAAGAGATCAAGGTGCTCGCCGAGGTGGCGCAGCAGCTCGGCCACAGCCGAGTGCGCGCCGTCTGCCTCAAGCCCACTGACGGATTGGTGCGCGGGACACCGGTGCGCAATACCGGACATGGCATTCAGGTGCCGGTTGGCGACAAGGTGCTCGGGCACGTGTGGAACGTGTGGGGCGAAGCCCTCGACGAGTCGCCAGATGGCTACGACCAGATGGAGAAGTGGGAGATCCACCGCGATCCCCCGGCGTTCGACGCACTCGAGCCGTCGGCGCGCATGTTCGAGACCGGCATCAAGGTGATCGACCTGCTCACACCGTTCGTCCGCGGTGGTAAGGCCGGGCTGTTCGGTGGTGCCGGACTGGGCAAGACTGTGATTCTCACCGAGCTCATCGCTCGGATTGCCACACA
>JBCBSO010000190.1:0-7596 GCA_039819205.1 Actinomycetota bacterium | reverse complement strand
ATCCGACGGCGCAGTCGAATCTGCGGTTGTTTCCAGCGGATGTGACCGAGGTGCCGTTGATTTCGAATCTGAACTTCTCGGCGGGTCAGGCGCCGTTTCCGAACAAGGTGGATGTGTCGTTGTCGCCGTCGGGGGCGATCAAGTTGTTCAACCAGAACGGTCAGGTGTCGGTGGTTGGTGATGTGGTCGGCTACTACTCCACCGCCAGCCTCAGCGAACTCCACACGCGCCTCGCCGAACAAGACTCGAGGATCGCGGCGCTCGAAGCAAAGCTCGCCGACGTCACGGTGCTCGACGTCGAGGGCCACCGCACGGTCCGCTTCAGCGGCGTCAACGTGCAAGTGGTCGACGGCAGCGGCGACAGCGAGTGCAATGTCAACGGCTTCGAAGCGTGCAACGGGGTCGGCAACCTATTGGTCGGCTACAACGAAGATCCCAACCTGCCCGCGCAGCGCGAGGGCAGTCACAATCTGATCGTCGGCGTCGATCACTCGTGGACGAGCCACGGCGGATTCGTCGCCGGAGAGAGCAACAGCGCCGTCGCGCCGGCTGCCAGCGTGGCCGGCGGTCGAGGCAATCGAGCCGACGGTGCGTGGGCAAGTGTCGTCGGTGGCGACGACAACGTGGCGTTGGGCTCGCGATCGGTGGTCGTCGGCGGGAAGGACAACACCGCGGCGGGTGGGTTCGCCGTCGTCTCGGCAGGCGACAACAACACTGCGGATGGAACGATCTCGTGGGTCGCTGGTGGGAACTCGAACACGGCTGGCGGTCTGCTTGCGTCGTCGTCGGGCGGGAGTTCGAACTCCGCTGACGGAGACTTCTCCAGCACCGGAGGCGGGTTCAGTAACGACGCGCTTGGTGAGTACACCTCCGTTGCTGGCGGACGAGACAACACGGCGAGTGGGATCTGGAGCTCGATATCTGGCGGGCGCAACGGGCACGCCTCTGGCGAGTACGCCGCGATCGCGGGCGGCAACACCAACGAGGCCACGGGGACGACGTCGTCGGTTGCCGGTGGCTCGAACAACACCGCCTCGGCGCAGAACTCATCGGTGGCTGGCGGGTTGTTGAACGTGGCTAACGGTGGGAACGAGTCGATCGCCGGCGGCGACGGGGTCGGCTGCTCGGTGGCCAACGTCGCCCGGGTCTGCGGCGAAGGAATCGGAGGTCCGCTGTGAGTAGCGATCCATACGAGGGGCTCGACGCCGACGAACGAGCCGAGGCCGAGGGAGACGTCACGGTCAGCGGCTCGGGAAACGGTGGTGCTCACCCCAGCGCAAGGCGGGCTGTGTGGATCCTCGGGTTCTTTGTGATCGCGTACGTGCCGATCGTGCTCGGCGCGACGTGGCTGGTGAACCGGGTGGTGTACGAGCCGTTGTGTCGTCGTGAGGGCGACGTGGTCGCGGTCCAACAGGGCGATGCCGACATTGCGAACGGCGGTCAACCCGCGGCCTGTCGACTCGCCGATGGTCGCGAGGTCCCAGTCGCCGACATCATCGGGTCGGCACAGGACTGGGTGCTGACGCTGGTCGTCTTGGCCTTCCGCGTCGGGCTGCCGTTTGTGGTCGTGTATCTCGTCGTTCGATTGTTCACGCGGCGCCGACCGCAGGCGCAGCCGACCTAGCGCCGCACCGGCCCGGTGTCGACCACCTCGAATGCGGTGCCCGGCACCGACTTGAGCTGGTTGAGATCGTCGTCGTCCCAACCCGGGCTCGGCGCACCCTGGAAGTACCAGTTCGATCCGTTGTCGGCCACGATCAGCCCATAACGCTGCATCGCCGTGGCGATCACCCGCGCCTGGCCGGTGAGCTGGTTGACGTCGTAGCTCTCTTTCAGGCGCAGGCGCAGCCCCATCGGCGGGAGATCGGGGTCGGTGTCGCTCGATGCGAAGTGGGTGGCCGGAAGGATGTAGCCGCGCTGGGTGCGGCTGAACGTCACCCTGATCGCATGTCGAATCTCGCCGGCGGCGACCTCTTCGTAGCGCACCAGGCCCGGAAAGATGGGCAGCCCTGCGGCGTCGGCGCTCGTCCAGCCGAGTGGACGGAGATCGTTCGATCGCAGATCGAATCGGGCACCGGAGGCTGCAGTCCACTGCGAACCCGACGGCCTGGCCACGTACAGCTCGAACAGTTCGCAGGTCCCCTGTTGCAGGGCGATGGCGTGACGGTCGCCGGTCGTGGCGCCCGGTTCGCCTTCGATTGGCGCATCGAGCGGGATGGGGAAGGGGCCTGGATCGCTCTCGCTGCCGTACGCGTCGTAGACGACCGGCACCGGCGTCTCGGACTCTGGCACCACCACGTATGGAATCCCGTAGTTGGGGTTCTCGCCGAAATCGGCGTGCAAGAAGTCGCCGCCGTTGTCCTGGATCGTCGCAATGATCGAGTCGGTGCGCGGGTGCACGGGTGCGGTGTCGATGCGCGTGTTCCATGCGTTGTCTGACGGGAACACCGGGCAGCCGGCGATCGTCGGCCCGCCCTGCACGCCGAGTCGTACTGCTCGCTCGGTGACGCTCGCCGGACCATCGATGCGCGTCGGCGCGGCGATCGCCGCGACCGAGGCCATCAGCGCCGCGGCGCTAGTCAGCACCGCGCCGACTCGCCTGCCGGTGCGCGTCTCCATACACCTGTATCGGCACCGCACGGTCCGTGGACAACCACCAGTTCCTGTCGCGAAATCATGCGCGAGGCGCATGAATTCCCCGGTTTTTCGGCGAGCAGGCGGGTCAAGACGGCGCTGGTCTGGGGGTGGTGTGCGAAGTGACAGGCTGTGGCTCGACCGCAGCCGGCGTGGGGTCCGGCTGCTCGTACCGGAGGAGCCGACTGCCATGGACCGTCTTTCCCGTATCCCGAACATCGCCTGGATGGCGAGCACCGGACTGCTCGCGCTGGTGTGCGCATTGCTCATCGTCGAGCCGTGGTCGGCGGGCGCCGCTCCCGGCGACGAGGATGCCACCCTGTTCCCGATCGAGCCGTGCCGCCTGTTCGACTTCCGGCCAGGGGCTGATCCCGACGGCGACAAGAAGACGCCGCTGGCCGCCGGTGAGTCGAACGTTCATGTGCAGCAGGTGACCGGTGACGTCGGCAACTGTTCGATCCCGTCGTCGGCCGTCGCCGTGGCGATGAACGTGACCATCACCGATCCGACTGCGCAATCGAACCTACGGATCTACCCGGCGGACGTGAGCACGGTCCCCACCGTGTCGAGCTTGAACTGGTTGCCGGGCCAAGCGCCGACCCCGAACAAGGTCGACGTGAAGCTGTCCCCCGACGGTCAGATTGCCCTGTTCAACCAGAACGGCACCGTCAACGTGCTCGCCGATGTGGTCGCCTACTACTCCGGTTCGTCACTGAACGAGCTGTCGACCACCGCCGGTGTTCCTGGCCCTGCGGGTCCGCAGGGCCCCGCAGGTCCTGGTGCAGATGTGTTCGGGACGAACACCGAGGTGGCCAGTCCCGGACGGGGCGGCGAATGCACGCTCGGAGAGATCATCCTGACCGCAGGAACGACCTCGCACGGACAAGTGCTGGCGAACGGACAGCTGCTCCCGATCAACAGCTTCCAGGCGTTGTACGCGCTGCTCGGAACGCTCTACGGCGGTGACGCAAGGACGGAGTTTGCGGTGCCGGACCTGCGCGCGGCTGCGCCGAACGGGTTGACCTACACGATCTGCGCGGTCGGGATCTTCCCGTCGCGCTCGTAACGCGCAATCAGACGTCGAGCGTCTTGGGGTAGTAGTCGCCAGCGGGCGTGGCGCCCGCTTCCTCGGTGAAGTTGCCGTCGAAGGGCCAGTCGTCCTCTTCGCCGGGGAGCGGCCCCTGATTGAAGCGCCCGAGTTCGCCGCCGCCGGCGCGCTCGTTGCCGACGAGCGACCAGGCCTGACGCTTGTAGGTCCAGTTGTCGGGCTGCAGGCGGTGGGCAGCGTTGAAGTGCGGGATCGCCGCGTCTCGTTGCTCGCTGCGCCACAGGTCGTTGGCCAGCTCGAAGTGCGCCGCGGCTTCCGATACGGCGGCGGGACGGGGTTGTGAGGCGGCGATCACCTCGTCGGGGGACAACGCGAATCGGCTGTCGACACCGTTGGCCGCCCAGTCGCGGAGTGCGTCGGCATACGACTGCTGATCCTGTCCGCCGCGGATCTTCGCCGCCAGATCCGGATCGGTCGCCTCGATCTCGGCGGCCTTGGCTTCGGCTGCAGCGTCGCGTTCGTCGAGGAACGAGCGCAGCCAGTCCGGGTAGTGGTCGCCCCCGGGAAACCCGGGTTCTGCAGGTCGGACGATCGTTCCCTGCTCGTCGATCCAGATCACGTTGGGGATGTTGACCACGCCGAACAACGCACCCATCTGGTGCGTTGGATCGAGCAGCGACGGGTGGGTCGGCGATGCCGCGTCGATGAACGGGCGCGATACCTCGGGACCGCTCAACTCCAGCGACACGGTCACGATCTCGACGCCGTGCGGGCTCAGTTCTTCGTGCAGCGCCTGCCACCCGGGCAGGTCATAACGGCAGCCTCAATACGGTGCCCAGGCGACGAGCACCACCTTCTTGCCGCGCAACGACGACAGGCGGAACTCGTTGCCGTCGATGTCGTCGAGCACGAGATCGGGTGCCTCGGCGGTCACGAGGGCCTGGCCGTTCAACGACTCGGGGCCCAGTGCCCAGCGACCGGACGACTCGTCGGCGACGACGGCCATGCCCAGACGTTGCGCAGTGGACTCAAGCGCGAAGCCGTCGGGGAGCGGGACGCACACCTCGCCCTTGCATGCGCCTTCGGGCTTGATCTGCCACCCCGTGCCGGAGAAGAAGGCGTCGGCGTCGATGTCGAGCGTGTCGAGAATCACGCCTCCAGATTGGCAGGTCGGCGCAGCCAACGGCGATGCCTGCGGTGGCTAGCCTCCGCGCCATGCAGCGCAGAGTGTTGGTGACCGACGCCGACGACTTCGTTGGTCCGGCCACGGTGTCCCGGTTTCGCGACAGTGGGGACGAGGTCGTCGCCTCCACCGTGCCGCTGCGGACGGCGAGCGACGTCCGCGAGGTGATTGCTGAACACGGACCGTTCGACGTCGTGGTCGCCAACCTCGATGCGCCAATCACCGTGGCGCCGATCACCGAGCACACCGACGCAGTGGTCGACGAGGCGTTTGGTCGGCTCGTCCAGCCACTGTTCTGGTTGTTCGCCGAGTGCTTGCCGCCGATGGTCGCTGCAGGCGCAGGCGCGATCGTTGTACCCACCTCGGCGACGGCCGTTCGCTCGTCGTCACATCCGATCGCCGCCTACGAGTCCGCTCGTGCGGCGCAGCTGGCGCTCGTCCGCAGCGTCGGCCACGAAGTCGCCAAACACGGCGTCCGGGTGAACGGGATCGCCCCGAACTTCATCGAGAATCCGTCGTACTTCCCGCCCGCCACGGTCGCCGACCCCGAGTTCCAGGCCTCGCTCCAGCGTGAGGTTCCCGCGCAACGCCTCGGGCGCGGCGAAGAAGCGGCCGAGGTGTTGTGGTGGTTGGCGTCGCCATCTGCGTCGTACGTGTTCGGCGCGGTCATTCCCACCGACGGCGGCTGGACGTTGTAGTGCGGCCCGCGCCCCAGCGAGCGACACCGCAGGCTGTTGCGCGCGACATCTTCGATGCCGCACCGCCGATCGGGTCCTCGATCTGGCGCTACCGATCGTCGTTCGGGCTCGTCGATCCCGACGCTGCCCAGGCCCGGCTGAGCCTCGGTGAGGGTGGAACTCCGCTGGTGGCGGGCACCGATGCGATGTTCCCAGGGATGCTGCTGAAGGTCGAATTCGTCAGCCCGACGCTGTCGTTCAAAGATCGTGGCGCTGCGGTGGTCGTCGCCCACGCGATCGAGCAGGGCGCCGAGCGACTCGTGTGTGACTCGAGCGGCAACGCGGGTACGGCGATCGCTGCCTACGCGGCGCGCGCCGGTCTGCTGTGCACGGTGTATGTCCCAGCGGGGACAAGCCCCGCAAAGATGCGCCAGGCCGAGGGCCACGGCGCGCAGGTCGTGCGCGTCGATGGCGATCGCTCCGCAGCGGCCGTCGCTGCAGAGGAAGCCGTGACGCGGGGCGATGGGTTCTATGCCAGCCACGTGTGGCAGCCGAGCTTCCTCGCAGGCACCAAAACGTTCGCCTTCGAAGTGTGGGAGCAACTCGGTCGTCGTGTTCCTGAGCGACTCGTGCTACCGGTGGGCAACGGCACGCTCGTGCTCGGTGCGTGGCTTGGCTTCGAGGAGCTGCGGCTCGCGGGCCTCGTCGATGACGTTCCGCCGATCACCGCCGTCCAGTCGGCGGCATGTGCGCCCATCGCCGCGCATGCCGCAGGGCGTTCCTTCACGTCGGCGCCGACGATCGCCGAGGGCATTGCCGTCGCCTCCCCGCCGCGTATCAGCGAGGTCATCGATGTCGTCGTCAGTTCCGGCGGTGAGCTCGTCACGGTCGACGACGACGAGATCGTCGCTGCCCAGTCGCAGCTGGCATCCGCGGGGTGGTTCGTTGAACCGACCGGTGCCGTGGCCTTCGCGGCCGCGCATCACATGGACCGCGACGGCCCCGGTGGCCGAGTCGTCGTGCCGTTGTGCGGGGCCGGCCTGAAGTCGCCGGGACGATGAACCGCTAGTCCGCCGGAGCGCCGCCCGGGATGAAGTAGTACGGGTTGGGCAACTTGTACGAACACTCGATCGCCGGTGTCACCGCGCCGGTGGCATCGGTCAGATCGCTGACTTGGTCACCGACGTTGCCCACCAGATCGAACTGTTCGGTCAGCTGGGCACGAGTAGCGGACTTGAAGGCCGCGACGCCGTCGGAGTGGTCGCGCGGTCGGAAGAACACGAGGTAGGCGTCGTCGTCTGGGTTGCCTGGGCCTCCAGGGTCGAAGCCGGCGCGTCGCAGGTTCTCGATCGTTGCCGGGCCGACCGCCAAGGAGCTGGTCGAACCGTCGATCGGTGATGTCACCGTGACGGTCTCGGAACGACCGGTGATGAGCACCGGTTGCACGCCCTGCTCGATGAGTTCGTTGAACCACTCGAGCGTCGGCTCGATCGCCGGGTCGGCCGAGTACAAGTACATCGAGTTCTGCAACCACCGGTCGAACCCAAAGCCTTGGAGCTCGGTGAGCCAGAACGACGACAGCGTGGTGTCGTCGATGTCGAAGATCACCGCTGGTTGGTCGGGGCGATCGCGTGCGATCGCCTCCTCGACGCACGTTCGCGCCGCATTGATCACCTCGAGCTGATCCTCGTAGTACGGGCTGGGATCGTCGGCTTGGCCGTACGTCTTGGAGGTCACACCGTCGACGACGTCGAGATCCACTAGCGGTGCCGAGTACCACTCGATCGACTCGAACACGCTGTCCATCTGGAACTCACTCATGTCGGAGATCGTGTTCGTGGCGTCGTTGGGAAACGGTGCGACTGCGTCGGGCGGGATGGCCGCGATGGTGCCGGGTGGACCGTCAGTGGTGCTCGTCGGGGCCGACGTCGGCACCTCCGATGTTGCTGTTGATCCCGTCGAGTCCGTGGTGTTGCAACCGGCGACAATCGTGCGCCGCCGATGGAGGGCACCGGCCGTCGCCGCGGTCGCGGCGACCGGAGTGATTGTCGCCG
>JBCBSO010000189.1:0-7608 GCA_039819205.1 Actinomycetota bacterium | reverse complement strand
GTTGGATCGTCGAGCTGCAACGACCGTAACGACGACGAGCGCAGCGACAGCTACGACGGCCAGGGCGGCCATGAGCAAGAGATGCGCTCCGTCCTCGACGCATTGCCAGATGGGGTGGTCCGGCTCGACGCCGACGGCGACATCGCCTGGGCAAATGCCCAAGCTGCGGCGCTTGCGGGGCGATCGATCGACGAGTTGCGTGGCCGGTCGTTTCTCGCGTTGGTGGGCGACGACGATCGTCCGGCGCTGGTCGAGCGCCGTGAGCTCGATGCTCCGGCGACCTTGATCGAACTGGTGGCGGCCGATGGACGAAGTCATATCGTCGAAGCCACTCGGCACGACGACGGTGGCCCCGGCGCACTGGTGGTGTTGCGCGACGTCGGTCATCGAGAGCGCCAGTCGAGCGCTCTGCACGAGGCCCGTCGTCGGTTCCAACAAGCGTTCGATGCCGCACCGATCGGAATGGCGTTGGTCCGGATGGACGACCGTGCGATCGTCGATGCCAATCAGGCGTTTGCCGACATGCTCGGTCGACGGGTACCCGAACTGATCGGGATGTCGATCGGTGCGCTGAGCCACCCCGATGATGGGCGCGTGGCCGCCGCGCAGCGGGCTCGCCTCGAACTGGGCATCGCCGAGGCGTTCGTCATCGAGCAGCGGTTGCGCCACCGGTCGGGCGAGTATCGGTGGACGCGCACGCGAATGTCGGTGACCAAGGACGCCGGTGTGGCGCTGGCGATCACGCATATCGAAGACATCACCGACCAGCGCACCAGTGCCGAACAGTTGAACTTCGCGGCGACCCATGATGCGCTGACGGGACTCCCCAACAGGTCGGCGGTGGTCGCTCGGCTCGATGCCAGGGCGGCGCCGGTGGCGTTCTTCGATCTCGACAACTTCAAGGTGGTCAACGACAGCCTTGGTCACGCGGTTGGCGATGCCGTGCTGCGCGAGGTGGCCAACCGCCTTCGTCACGAGATCGACGATGAGGACCGGCTGGCCCGCTTCGGCGGGGACGAGTTCGTCGTGGTGGTCGATCGCGATGCCGACCTCGACACGGACCGAGATGCCGCGCAGGTCGCCGACCGGGTCCGCCGGATCCTGCAGGCCCCGATGGAAATCGACGGCGAAGAGCTGGTGGTGACGGTGAGCGCCGGCGTTGCCCACGCCGAAGGTCCCACCGATGGTGATCAGCTGTTGCGCGATGCCGAGGCGGCCATGTACCGCGCCAAGTCGGCTGGTCGTGACCGCATCGAGCGGTTCACCCCCGACACCCGCGAGTCGGCGGTGGAGGTATTGCGCACCTCGACCGAGCTGCGCCGGGCGCTCGAACGCGGTGAGATCGTTCCGTACTTCCAGCCGATCGTTGCCCTCGCCGGTGGCGAGGTCGAAGGCTTCGAGGTACTCGCCCGCTGGCTGCACCCCGACCGCGGCCTGCTCGCCCCTGGAGCGTTCTTGCCCGTCGCCGAGGAGACCGGGCTGATCACGGAATTGGGAGCGAGCGTGATGCGCGACGCGCTGTCTCAGCTCGCCCGCTGGCGGGCGCAGGACGTGCCATTCGCCAACGCATCGATCTCGGTCAATGTGGCGACGCAGCAGCTGGCCGATCCGAGCTTCCTGGCAGTGGTTGACGATGCGTTGCAACAGACGGGCATCGACGCCGACTCGTTGTGGCTGGAAATCACCGAGACCGCGCTGATGAGCGACACCCAGGCGGCCGGCGCCGCGCTGCGCGAACTTCGCGGGTTGGGCTTGCACGTCTCCGTCGACGACTTCGGTACGGGGTATTCGTCGCTCACCTACCTGAAGCGATTTCCGGTGGAGGCGATCAAGGTCGATCGCAGCTTCGTGGCCGGCCTCGGGCTAGAAGACGACGACACGTCGATCGTCGAGGCCGTGATCGGACTCGGTCACTCGCTCGGCGTGTTGGTCATCGCCGAAGGCGTGGAGACGCCACTCCAGCTCACGCGACTGCGCGAGCTGAATTGCGACAAAGCCCAGGGGTATCTGTTCGGTCGACCGCGCAACGCCGAGATCATCGAGGCCGAGCGGATCGATCGCTGAGCCGCGACGAATCCTCTTCGGCTACGAGCCCTCTTTGAGGGCCCGCAGGATCAGCGTGGTCGGCCGCGGACCGGTGGGCCCGGTACCGAGTTCGAGCAAGCGATCGACGCGGAAGTTCGTGCGCGACAGGGCGGTGTGCCAGGCCCCGATCGTGCGCGCCGACCCGTACGGCGCGTCGTCGCTCACCGCGGCGAACGGGTGCGCCACGACGATCACGAACGGTCGCTCCGGTTTGAGGATGCGGTGCACCTGACGGAACAGACGGCTGAGGTCGTCGACGTCGTCGATCGTCCGATTGGCGACCACGACGTCGCAGGTGGCCGAGGTGATGTCGCCGAGATCGGCGAGGTCGGCCTCGAAACACTGCACGATCACCTCGTGCTCGGCGGCCTGTGCTCGGGTCTGCGCGATGCGCGCGGGGTCGGGATCGACGGCGATCGCCTTTGCCCCGGAGCGCGCCATGGCCAGGGCGTTGTACTCGGGTGACACGCCGAGTTCGACGGCGCGCTTGCCGTCGCCGAGGTCGCCGCACAGGCGGAGTTCCGCATCGTCGGGCAGCCCCGGTCCGTAGTTGATTGCGAACACGGCACCAGTGTGGTCGTCTCCGCGCCGGTACACGCGGACCGTGCTCGCTAGCCTCTCGGTCGATGGGCTTTTCGGTCGGCGCCGTACGCGGAATCGACGGCGCGCGCGGCATCGTCGATCATCGCCTGGCCCGGCGGATGCTGATCAACGAAGTGCGCCGTGGTCGCGTACCGCTCGAGCAGGTCTGCGATGCCCACCCCGAGTTGGTTCGTGCGGCGCGCAACGTCGGCACCGTCACGCAAACCACCTGTCCGATCTGTGAAGAAGCCGACCTGCGGTTGGTGACGTACGTCTTCGGTGCCCGCTTGCCGGCGCATGGTCGATGCGTGTCGACCGCAGCGGAGATGGCCGCGCTGAACCGGCGCCCCGACGATCTCAATGCGTACGTCGTGGAAGCGTGCGTCGAGTGCCGCTGGCATCACCTGCTGCGTGTGCTGCCGGTCGGCGGTCGGCGCACCCCCTGACTCGCGTGCCGTCACCAGCGCGTCTCGCAGCGATCATTGGCGCGGTCGTCGGTACGGCGGTGGCGTGCTCGTCGACCGCCACGACGCCCACGGCGATCACCGATTCAGCGGACGAGAACACCACGTCGGCCGCATCCACAACAACAGTGGAATCAACGACCACTGCGTCGAGCACAACGACGACGAGCACCATCGGCAATGTGATCACCACCGAGTCGACGGTCGCGTCAACAGATGCATCAACAGATGCATCAACAGATGCATCAACAGAGGGTCAACCGCAGGGGTTCACCACCGTTGAGGCGATCATCACCGCTGCCGACGGTGAGGTGTGCGAGGTATGCCTGTGGTTCGCCAACGACTCCGGGAAGTACCGGCAGGGGCTGATGGAGGTCACCGATCTCGGCGTGCCGGTCGGCATGGTCTTCGCCTATGCCAACGACACCAGCGGCAACTTCTTCATGTTCAATACGCCGACGCCGCTGTCGATCGCCTGGTTCGCCGGCGACGGGTCGTTCCTCGCGGCAAGCGACATGGACCCGTGTCTGGTTGCCGACTCGGCGACCTGTCCGCGGTTCAACCCCGACGCGCCGTACCGCTTCGCCCTTGAGGTCCCCCAGGGTGATCTCGAGGGTCTTGGGGTCGGCCCGGGCTCCACGCTCGAACTCCTACCCGGCAGCGAGTCGCCGCTCGGGTCGCCGTGTTCGTTGACGTGACCTGACCGATGACGTGACAGGTCATCGCCGCCTCGTGTCATCACGCCGAAGATGGCACCGATCACCACGGACGAACTGCTCGTCAGTACCGGACAGGATCGAGGACCACCAATGTGCACGCCCCAGACCACCGACGACGAGGCAGTCGTCCGTGCCTACTGCGACGCCTGGCTGGCCGGCGATGTGATGGCGGTGTTGGCCATGTACCACGACGATCTGACGTTGATGTGGCCCGGTCGTCACCCGTTGGCCGGGACGTACCAGGGCGTCTCGACCGCCGTCGAGGCGCTCCTCGCACTTGATGCTGCGACCAATCGCGTGCCGGTCGAGGTCATCGACGTTCTCGGCGGCGCGCACGGCGCGGTGGCAATCGTGCGTGAGCGGTGGTCGCGCGGAGATCACGACTCGATCGAGGTGCAACGCGCATTGCACTACACCGTCCGCGATGGGCGATTGCACACCTGTCGTGTGTTCGAGTTCGATCAGCCGTCGATCGACGATTGGTTGGCCGCTGCCGAAACTCCATTCCGTCGATAGGGTTCTTCTCTCACATACGCCCTGCCCCGCAAGGGGCTCCGTGCGCCTCGAGCGCACCGGATCCGGAGGAGCACTAGCACGATGCGTGCCTATGAATTGATGGTAATCATCGACGGCGACGTCGATGATCCGAAAGCCCAGGCCTGGACCAAGCAGGTCGCCGACGCTGTCACCACTGCCGGTGGCGAGCTGCACGGCAAGGTCGATTGGTGGGGCAAGCGCCAGTTCGCCTACCCGATCAACAAGAAGCCGGCTGGTTACTACTTGGTCGCCGAGCTGGTCGCGCCGGCGGGTTCCCTCGACGATTTCGAGCGCACGATGCGTCTCGCCGACGACATCGTCCGTCACAAGCTCATCCGTCTGCCCGATGCGGAAGCACAGCGTCGGGGGATGGCGATCACCGCCGCCTGAGCGGCGCCGCCCACCATCACACAGCACATCACAGGGGACACACATGGCTTCGGAGAACTCCGTCACGCTCGTCGGGAACCTCACCCGCGATCCCGAACTGCGCTACACCACCACCGGCCGCGGCGTCGCCAGCTTCGGCCTCGCGGTGAACCGGCGCTATCAGCAAAATGGCGAATGGCAAGAGCAGGTGTCGTTCTTCAACGTGGTCGCCTGGGGCGATCTCGGCGAGAACGCCGCTGCCAGCCTCAACAAGGGCAATCGGGTCATGGTCACCGGCCGGCTCGAGCAGCGCCAGTACGAGACGCGCGAAGGCGAGAAGCGCAATGTCGTCGAGGTGATCGCCGACGAGCTCGGCCCCAGCCTTCGTTGGGCCCAAGCACAAGTCGAGCGGATTAGCCGCGACGCAGCATCCGCTGGTGGCGGCGCCCCCTCGGGCGGCGGCAACCGCGCCCCCGATCCCGTGTACGGCGATGAAGAGCCGTTCTGATCTGACACCGCTCTGACTTGACAACACGATTCGCGTTTACCCCCAGTCGCTAAAGGACATCTGATGGCCAGCAAGAAGAACAAGGCGCGCGCCGCACGCGACGCCAACCCCCGCAAGTTCAAGAAGAAGACGAGCATCCTCGTTACCGAGAAGGTCGAGTACGTCGACTACAAAGACATCGATCTGCTGCAGCGGTTCATGAGCGATCGCGCCAAGATCCGCAACCGGCGCGTCGCCGGCAACTCGCTGCAACAGCAGCGCGAGGTGGCCAACGCCATCAAGATCGCCCGCGAGATGGCCCTGCTGCCCTACGCCAAGCGCGTCGCTTCGACGCGCACCGGTGGCCGGCGCGATGGTGGCCGCGACGGCCGTCCACCACGCGATGAGGGCGCGCCCACCGATGCCGAGGCGACCACCGACGAGGCGACGCTCGACGACGCTGCCGTCGATGCAGCGGACGAGACTGCCGACGCCGTCGAGGAGCAGGTATGAGCGTCAAAGTCATCCTGCGTAACGACCTCGACGGGCTCGGTAAGCGCGGCGACATCGTGGAGGTCGCCGAGGGCCACGCCCGCAACTTCCTGCTGCCCAAGGGGCACGCAATCGTCGCCTCCGACGGGGCGATCGAGCAGGCGGCGCGGATGCGCAAGGCCCGCGACGTACGCGACGCCACCGCCCGCGAGGCCGCGACGGCGATCGCCAGCGCGTTGGTGCCTCAGGTCATCACGATCTCGGCGAACGCTGGGAGCGAGGGTCGCCTGTTCGGCTCAGTGTCCGCTGCCGACATCGCCGACGCGGTGCGCGACCAGACCGATATCGAGCTCGATCGTCGCGACATCGAAGCTGATCACATCCGCACCACCGGACAGCATCAGGTCACCGCATCGCTGCATCAGGACGTTTCGTTCCCGATCACCATCGACGTCGTCGCCGCTGAGTAGCGGGTCGCTGCGGTCGATCGACCAGATCGTCCACAGCGCCGCCCACAGCGCGGCCACATCGGTCCCCACCGGACCCACAGAAGTCGGCGGGTTGTGCCCCTTCCATCGCACAACCCCGAACTGAGAAGGTGGTGCCCCCATGTCGTCGAGCACCGGTCGCGTCCCTCCCCACAACTTGCACGCCGAGCAGTCGGTGCTCGGTGCGCTGCTGCTGTCGCGTGAGGCGGTCGGCCTCGTCGGCGAAGCCGGCCTGACGGTCCGCGACTTTTACCATCCGGCGAACCAACACATCTTCGACGCCATCCGGTCGATCTACTCCACGGCGGGCCCGGTCGACGTGGTCACCGTGGCCGACGAGCTGCGTCGCAACGGTCTGCTCGAAGAGATTGGCGGTCTCGAACGACTGAACGAGCTGCAGAATGCCACGCCATCGGTGTCCGGCGCCGAGCACTACGCCAAGATCGTGATGGACACGGCGTTGTTGCGCCGGTTGATCCACACCGCCGGCGAAATCACCGATCTCGCGTTCGGTGAGCCCGACGACGTCACCAAGGCGGTCGATCTCGCTGAGTCGAAGATGTTCGAGGTCGCCGAGGACCGGGTGGTCGACACCACCCGGCCGATCCAAGAGTTGCTCAACGATGCGATGGATCAACTCGAGGAGAACTACGAGCGCGGCGACTCCATCACCGGTGAGGCGATGGGCTACGACGACCTCGACGAGCTGCTGTCGGGTCTACAGCCGAGCACGCTGAACATCGTGGGTGCCCGTCCGGCGATGGGCAAGTCGGCGTTCGGGTTGGGCATGGCCACCCATGTCGCCAAGCACTCCGGCAAGCCGGTGTTGTTCTTCTCGTTGGAGATGGGCCACGCCGAGCTGACCCAACGCATCATCGCCAGCGAAGCCAAGGTCGATTCCACCAAGCTGCGTACTGGCAACCTCAGCGAGAGCGACTGGTCGAAGATCGGCCTCGCCGTCGGCCGACTCGAGGTGCCGTTGTTCCTCGACGACAATCCGCAGGTCACCGTGATGGAGATCCGCGCCAAAGCGCGACGGGTCAAGTCGCAGCACGGTGGGCTGTCGGTGATCCTGATCGACTACCTCCAGCTGATGAGCGGCTCGGGTACCGCCGAGAACCGTCAGCTCGAAGTGAGTGAGATCAGCCGGAACTTGAAGATCCTCGCTCGCGAACTCGAGGTGCCGATCGTGGCGTTCAGCCAGCTCAGCCGCAACCTTGAAGCGCGCGCCGACAAGCGGCCGATGCTCGCCGACCTGCGCGAGTCTGGGTCGCTCGAACAGGACGCCGACGTCGTGATGTTCCTCTACCGCGACGAGGTGTACAACCCGGAGTCGCCCGACAAGGGTTCGGCCGAGGTGATCGTTGCCAAGCATCGCTCCGGTC
>JBCBSO010000188.1:0-7623 GCA_039819205.1 Actinomycetota bacterium | reverse complement strand
AGCGCCAACACCGGTTCCGGCACACCGTCGTCGCCTTCCCACCCGCAGTTCCACGATCGGTTGTCGTCGTGGCCGTCGGTGTTGTCCCAACCGTTGGCCTCGTTGTGTTTGCGGTCGTAGGCGACCAGGTCGTACATGGTGAAGCCGTCATGGGCGGTGAGGAAGTTGATCGACGTGTGCGGCGCCTCGAACAGGTCGGGACTGCCCTCCACCCGGCGCATCACCGACCCGACGTAGCCAGCCTCACCCCGTAGGAAGCTGCGCATGTCGTCGCGGAAGCGTCCGTTCCATTGCGCCCAGCGGCGGTCCGGGAACGAGCGGCCGAGGAGATACCGCGCGAGATCCCACGGCTCGGCCACGAGGGCCACTCGGCGCCGCTCGGCCCAGTCGCCGATCGAGCGCACAAAGGTCGGTTCGCGAGCGAGCACCGCAGCGAGATCGAAGCGGAACCCGTCGACACCGAGGTCGGCCAGTCGGTCGAGGCCGGCCATGATGAGGTTGCGCGCCGGGGCCAACGTCGTGTCAACGATGTTGCCGGTGCCGGCGTCGTTGACATAGTTCCCAGCGTCGTCGACTGCGTAGTAGTTGCGTTCGCCCAGCCCCCGCAGCGTGTACGTCGGCCCATCGCGGCCGGCTTCGGTGGTGTGGTTGACCACCACGTCGAGCCACACCTCGATATCGACGGCGTGGGCGGCGGAAATGAACTCGGCAAGCTCGTTGGCGGCGTCCGGGCCAGCCGCGTAGTCCCCATGGATGGCGCCGAACACCAGCGGCATGTAGCCCCAATAGTTGGACTCGTCGGGGTCGAACTGGTGCACCGGCAGCAGCTCGATCACGCTCACCCCGAGCTCGGCGAGCCGCGGCAACTCGTCGGCGAGTGCCCGAAACGTCCCGGCATCTGGACGATCGCGCTGCGCGGTCATCCCGCGAACGTGCGCCTCGTACACCACACGCGATCGGCTCGTCGGCCGAGGCGGACGCGGTGCCGGCCAGCGCCGGGCCACGGCGCGCGGGGCGATGCCGAGGTTGTCCGCTGGCCCAGGCTCGGCGGCGTCACGAGAGTGATCCGGCGGAAACCACACCTCGGTCGCCGCAGGGTCGACGAGCAACCGCTTGGGGTTGAAGCCCAACGCCGAGGGCCCCACGGCCTGGAGCCCGTACACGGCGTGTTCGGCGACGTGACCGAGCCACTCGTCGCCGTTGCGCTGGAGCGGCGATCGCTGCCAATGCGGCGCCGTGGCCTCGCCGGCGACGAGCAGCGTCACCGACTGCGCGTCGGGCGCATGCACCCGCACCTCAACACGCCCGTCGTCGCCGCTCATCGCCAAAGTGTGACACTTGGGGTCAGACCCCATCTGTCACAGGACATCTGGGGTCTGATACCCGATGTCCGCGTCGGTAGGGTTCGACCGATGACGCCGAGTGAGGTCTCCACGGCGCTGAGCGAGGCCGGCTATCTCCCCGACGACGGCATCGCCACCGCCGTGTTCCTCGCGCTGGAGCTGCAGCGCCCACTGCTGTTGGAGGGCGAAGCGGGCGTGGGCAAGACCGAGCTCGCCAAAGCGTTGGCGACTATCACTGGCGGACCACTGATCCGGCTGCAGTGCTACGAGGGGATCGACGTGGCACAGGCGGTGTACGACTGGGATTACTCGCGCCAGCTGCTGCATCTGCGCGCCGCCGAAGCCACTGGCGAAACCGACCACCGCAGCGCCGACGCGCTCGAAGCCGAGCTCTACGGCGAGCGCTTCTTGATCAAGCGGGCGATCCTGCAAGCGATCGAGCCGACCGACGGCCCACCGCCGGTGCTGTTGATCGACGAGATCGACCGTGCCGACGACGAATTCGAGGCGTATCTCCTCGAAGTGCTGTCGGACTATCAAGTGACGATTCCCGAGATCGGCGTGGTGCACGCCGCGCAGCCACCGCTGGTGGTGCTCACGTCGAACCGCACCCGCGACGTTCACGACGCCCTCAAGCGGCGCTGTCTGTATCACTGGGTGGAGCATCCCTCGTTCGACCGCGAGGTGGCGATCGTCCAGCTCCGAGTACCCAACATCGACGCCGCCCTGGCCCGCGAGATCGCCGCCGCCGCCAGCGCACTACGTGACCTCGACCTGTACAAACCACCAGGCGTCGCCGAGACGATCGACTGGGCGTCGGCGGTCTTTCGGCTTGGCGCCAACTCCATCGACGAGCACCTCGCGGCGGTGACGCTCGGCACCGTGGTGAAGTACCGCGAGGACGAGCGTCGCGTGATCGAACACGGCCTCGACGAGGTCGTTGGCGCGGCCGTGCGGCGCGCTGGAGCCGACGCTGCCACCCTGTTCGACGCACCGCTGCCCCCGCCCGCCGCCGGGGCATGAGCGCGGGTTCACCAGCGGCGATCGCGGTTGCGTTCACCCATGCGCTGCGTCATGCCGGTGTTGCCGTGCCAACACGCTGCACACACACCTATGCCGATGCGCTGGCGACGACCGGCCTCGGCACGCGCGACGGCGTGTACTGGGCAGGACGGGCAACGCTCATCCACCGGCCCGAAGACATCGGCGCCTACGACGACACCTTCGCCCGCTTCTTCGACGCACAGCGCGTCGGCGAGGCCGAACGAGCCGACGTGCTCCAAGTCGAGCTGCTGACCGATCGCGACGACGATGACGACGCCGACGACACCGACGGCGAAACCACCGACGGGCACGCCGACGACGATGCGATCACCCTCCGTTGGTCCAGCGCCGAGACGTTGCGCCACAAGGACTTTGCGGAATACACCCACGAGGAGCTGCTCGACGCCCACCAGCTGATGGCCGATCTGCGGTTCGCCGGCGATCGCCGCGCATCACTACGGCGCGAGTCAAGCCCGCGGCCGACCGCAGTGCCCGACGTGCGACGCACCGTGCGAGCCGCCATGCGCTCGGGGGGTGAACCGATCGCCCGGCATCACCGCCGTCGCACGACACGCTTGCGGCGGCTCGTGCTCCTGCTTGACGTGAGCGGTTCGATGGAACCGTACGCGCGTGCGCTACTGCGCTTCGTCCAGGCGGCGGTTGCCGGACGGCAGCGGGTCGAGGCGTTCGCTCTCGGCACCAGACTCACCCGCGTAACACGCGAACTCGGCGCACGCGATCCAGACGCCGCACTCCGTGCCGCCACCGACCGCGTGCACGACTGGAGCGGCGGCACACGGCTCGGACCCTGCCTGCGGGCATTCAACGACCAATGGGGCATCCGGGGGATGGCCCGCGGAGCGACCGTGGTAATTCTCTCCGATGGGTGGGATCGCGGGGACCCTGCACAGCTTGCGGCAGAAATGCAGCGTCTCGGACGAGTGGCCCACCGCATCGTGTGGGTCAACCCGCTGAAGACCACACCGGGCTATGCCCCACTCGCCCGTGGGATGGCCGCGGCACTCCCCCATGTTGACGATTTCGTCGAGGGCCACTCTGTCGATGCTCTCGAGCAACTGGCGGCACTGGTCGCCGGCACCACCACGACCCGGTAAGGATGGACCCATGATCGACGTGCTCGACGACATCGACCGCTGGCGATCCGCCGGCCAGCGCGTAGCCATCGCCCGCGTGGTCGACACCGAAGGATCCGGACCACGCGAGATCGGCGCGGCGATGGCGGTGTCGGCCGAGGGCGAGGTTGCCGGTTCCGTCAGCGGCGGCTGCGTCGAGGGCGCCGTCGTCGGCGAAGCGCTGGCCATCCTCGACGGCGACCGTCAGCCCGGCGTGGTGACGTTCGGCTACTCCGACGACGAGGCGTTCGCCGTCGGGCTCACGTGCGGTGGCACGATTCATCTGTACATCGAGGAACTCGATTGGTGAGCATGTACGCGCGGTGGGCCGCGGCGGTGCGCGCCGGCGAGCCGATCGCCATCGTTACCGTGATCGACGGCCCTGGCGTCGGCGCCAAGCTGCTGGTGGAGCCTGGCCATGCGCCGCAGGGCTCACTCGGCGACCCCGAGCTCGATCGTGTTGCTGCGCGCGACGCACTCGCCGAGCTCGAGGCCGCCCGCTCCGGCGTGCGCCACTACGGCCCGCGGGGGCAGACCACACCGGAAGACCTGATCGATGCACCCAGCGTGCAAGTGTTCGTCGACGTCCACGCACCCCCACCGCAGATGTGGATCTTCGGTGCCGTCGACTTCACTGCGGCGCTCGCCCGAGTAGCCAAAGTGCTCGGATACCGCGTCACGGTCTGCGACGCCCGCGAGGTGTTCGCCACCCGACGGCGTTTCCCGATGGCCGACGAGCTGATCGTGTCGTGGCCCGAGCCCGTGTTCGCCGAACACGGAGCCGAGCTTGGGGCGCGAGACGCGGTATGCATCCTCACGCACGACCCCAAGTTCGACATTCCCGCCGTGCGCGGAGCACTGGCCACCAGCGTCGGCTACATCGGCGTGATGGGTAGCCGCCGCACGCACGCCACTCGACTCACCCGGCTTGCCGAAGCAGGCATCGACGCACCCGCCGACGTCGACCGGCTGATGTCACCGATCGGCTTGGACCTCGGCGCACGCACCCCCGAAGAAACCGCGGTATCGATCTGCGCGGAAATCATCGCCCGCCGCACCGGCCGTGCCGCCCCCTCACTGAAAGACAGCTCCGGGCCGATACACGATTGATCGGCCTCACTGAAGGTCGCAGCACATCACGGCCGGACGGCCGATCGCCAGCAGCGGCTCCATGGCGCTCGCCCGCCTGGCTCTCAGCACGTCATCAGGCACCGCGTAGACGCGAGAACGCGATCAGGTCGCGTGCTGCACTTCGATGTCGTGCCGGCGGCGCGACCGCCAGGGAGCCCGCCTGGCGCGAGGCCGTCCAAACGTGCAGTGCTCAGACCCGCAGTAAGGCCGAGCCAATGAGCACGGCCGAGCTGATCAGACCGTCGGGTCGCCGAAGCTAACGGTGTTGCGGCGGCGTTCGGAGATCGTGTCGACCTCGACCGTGCGGCCGGAGTGCACCGAGTGGATGATCGCGTCGCCGATGCCCAGGTACATCATCACGTGTCCCGGGTAGTGCACGAGGTCGCCGGCCCGTGCCGTTTCGCGGTCGAGCGGAGCCGCCTCACGGATCTGGGTGCCGCTCTGCCGGAACAAGTCGTGGCCGGCGCGGCCCCAGGCAAACGAGGTCAGTCCAGAGCAGTCGAACCCGACTTCTTCGACGCTGGAGTGCGACCGGTACGGCACGCCGACCTGCGTCATCGCAGCGATCACCGCACGCTGGTGGGTCATCGGCGTGACCGCCCAGGCGCGACGCATCTCGTCGGAGTCGTAGCCGAGCTGGTCAGCGGCGTAAATCGCCGTGGCCGAACGCCACGACAGGTAGTCGAGCAGATCGGCGTACGCGTCGGTCGCTTCGTAGCGGTCGAGCGCAGCCAGCGCCATCTTGGCGGCGGCGGAGGTCTCTTCGGCAAGTTCGTTGCGCGGCAGCGGCTGAGCCTCAAGGGCAGCAGCGGAACCTCCGCCGACGAACGATCCGACAGTGATTGCGGCAGCGGTAGCAAGCGCACCAAGGCCAACGCGACAACGAATAGAAAGAGAAGAAGTCATGATGTGGAGGTCCTGTGGCGGGGCACGCGGCACCCCGCTCAGATGACGGGCGCTGACACTATCGTCATCAAATCGCAACAAACAACCTCGACCGTCACCATCCCGTCGTCGTCCCGACACGCAAGCGTCACCATCGAGGCCGCTGATGCCGCTTCCCAACACCGCGTGCCGGGGCATTGATCCGGCACACTCATACGCGTGAACGCCGCTCCCGAGTCGACCGTTGCGGTCATCCTCGCGGCGGGTGGTGGGTCACGGTACGGCGGCAACACGCACAAGCTGCTGGCGCCGCTGCACGGACCGGCCGGCGACGAACTCCCCGTGGTGGTCCATGCGCTGCGCGCCGTCGCGGCCGCGGCGATCGGACCAATCGTCGTTGTCACGGGCTCCGCCGAGCTCGACGAAGCCCTCGCACTCGTGCGCGCTGACCATCCGACCACCGACATCGCCGCCGTGCACCACCCCGGCTGGCGCGACGGACAGGCCACCTCCTTGGCGGTCGGCGTGCGCGCCGCAACCGAGCGCAACGCGCACGCCGTCGTGGTCGGCCTCGGCGATCAGCCGGGCATCGCCGCCGACGCGTGGCGACGCGTCGCCGCAGCGGACTCACCGATTGCGGTAGCGACGTACGACGGCCAACGCGGCAATCCGGTACGACTCGCCGCCGAGGTGTGGCCGCTGCTGCCGACCGAGGGCGATGCTGGCGCCCGCGTGGTGATGCGTCTTCGTCCCGATCTCGTCGGTGAAGTAGCGTGCCATGGCTCAGCGTTCGACATCGACACCTTGGAGGACCTCGCGCGATGGCAGAACAGTTGATCAACGAGTTCACGGTCAACCGCCCGATCGATGAGGCGTGGCCGGTACTCACCGACGTCGAGCGCATCGCGCCGTGTTTGCCGGGCGCGCAGCTGAAGGAAATCGACGGCGACACCTATCGCGGCGTGGTCAAGGTCAAGCTCGGCGCGATCCACAGCCAGTTCAAAGGCGACGCCCACTTCGAAGAGCTCGACAACGACAACCACCGAGCGGTGATCAAGGGCGCTGGGCGCGACACCGGCGGCCGCGGCAACGCCACTGCCGAGATCAGTGCACAAGCCGAGGCGCTGTCGCCAACCAGCACGAAAGTGGTCGTCACAACCGATCTGCACATCACCGGCAAGGTGGCTCAATTCGGCCGGGGCATCATGGGTGATGTCAGCGCCAAGCTGATGGCCCAGTTCGCGGTGAACCTCAACGAGATGCTCGACGAGGAAGGTGTTGCCGCGGCCAGCGAGACCGCACCGGCCGACGACGGCGCTCCTGAAACCGCTGCGAGCGACACCGGCGCGGCAGCCGACACCTCCAGCGGACCGCGGGTGATCGACGGTCCGGCGACGGAACCCATCGATCTGATGGAGGTCGGTGGCACGTCGATCTTGAAACGGGCGATCCCCGCCGCGCTGGCCGTGCTCCTGCTCGTGGTGCTGCTGCGTCGCCGTCGGTGACCATCCACGCCGAGCACTCGCCCAACCTGCTGAACGTCGCCGTGGCCGATGCCGCCGACCACGCTCGGGTCACCGAGATGCTCGGGCGCACACCCCGCGGCAACTTCGAGGTCGTGGTCCGCAACGATGATGGCGATCCGATGGTGGTACGCAACGATCCTCTGCTCGACGACGGAACTCCGATGCCGACGCGCTACTACCTCGTCGACCCCGGCCTGGTGCGTGCCGTGAGCCGAGTCGAAGCAGCTGGCGGCGTCCGGCGCGCGGAGGCCGAGCTCGATCCTGCATCGATCGCCGCGGCGCACCGCCGCTACGCCGCCGAGCGCGACGCCGCAGTGCCCGCCGACCACGTCGGTCCGGCGCCGTCCGGTGGCGTCGGCGGCACACGCACCGGCGTGAAGTGCCTACACGCCCACCTCGCGTACCTACTCGCCGGCGGCGACGACCCCGTCGGCCGCTGGACCCTCGAATCGCTGGACGACGCCTGATGGCTGCGGGCGAGCTGACGATCGAGGTCGCCGACCGGGTAACAGTGCTCGACCTCGACGGGGGTGCACAGCACGAACTCCCGGTGGGTCCGGC
>JBCBSO010000187.1:0-7630 GCA_039819205.1 Actinomycetota bacterium | reverse complement strand
CCTCTTCCCACGACAGTCGCGCTGAGTTCTGGCTCATCTCCAGGCCCGACACGGAGACTCCGCCAGAACTCAGCGCGACTGTCGTGGGAAGAGGACGAGGTCGAGCGGCTGCTCGTGGAGATCATGACCGGGATCCACAGCCGGTGCGTCGAGCACGGGCGCGTCGCCGACACCGGCGAGGTCAACTACGTGCGCGGCGCGAACATCGCCGGCTTCGTCAAAGTGGCTGACGCGATGCTCGCCTTCGGCGTTGTGTGACGTGACGTTGGTCGTCGCCGTGCGGGCGTAGGGTTCGAGAATGGGCCGGCCCGAGCCTGAACTGCCCGCGATGTCGAGCTACGGCGTTGGCGACGGTGAGTGGTCGCCGCTCCCGTGGGGGTGGGCCGCGCAACGCCTTGCGACCACACGAAACTTCTGGTTGGCGACCGCGTCGTCGGCGGCGCGTCCACATGCCCTTCCGGTCTGGGGCGTGTGGGACGACGAGGCGTTGCGGTTCGGATTCTCGTGCGCCCGCGGGGCGCGCAAGGCGCGCAACCTGCAGGAGAACGCATCGTGTGCGTTTGCGATCGACGACACCGTCGAGTGCGTCTCGGTCGAGGGTCGTGCTGCCGAGCTTGAGGCGGGCGCCGATCTCGAAGCGTGGATCGAGCGGTATCTGGCCAAGTATGCGCCGATCGAGCCCAGCCTCAACGGCGAGTTTCTGCGGGCCAATCTGTTTGTCGAGGTGATACCGGAGCGGGCCTTCGGAGTGATCGAGCGACCCGCCGAATTCGCCGCCCGGGCGACGCGCTGGTCGTTCTGATGTGTCCGATGACTGCTCGCGACGACGCCGTCACCGGGTGATGAGATGCACGTCGCCGAACTCGTGCCACCGATACCGCGCCTCGACCGCTTTGTCGTAGGCGGCTTGTAGCGCACCGGGCGCGGCGATCGCCGCCAGCATCTGGAGGTGGGATGCCTCGGGCTCGTGCCAGCCGGTGAGCAACCCATCGACCGACGCCGCGCCTCGTTGGGGTGTCACGATCACGTCGGTCCAGCCAGCGCCGGGGTGGACATCACCTCGGTCGTCAACAACCGACTCGAGGGCACGGACCACGGTCGTGCCGATCGCGACGACCCGACCACCTGCTCGTCGGGTGTGGTTGACGAGGCGGGCGGTGGCGGCCGGTACCTCGAACCGTTCGGGATAGGGCGTCTCGTGTGCCTCGAGCGATGACACGCCGGTGTGCAACGTGAGCGGCGCGAGGCCGACACCCGCCGCGACCAGGTCGACCACCGTCGACTCGGTGAACGGGCGGCTCGCCGATGGCATCTCCGCGGATCCGGGCCGACGTCCAAACACGGTGCGGTAGGCATCGAGTGGCCAGTCGCGTTTGACGTAGTCGTAGCGGATTGGGCGGCCGTGTGCGGCGAGGAACTTCGCCAGTGTGATCGAGCGGTCCCAGTCGAGGTGGGCGATCCACAAGCGCTGTGAGCCGTCGAGGCGACGCAACAGATCGATCGCCATGCCGCCGACAACATCGAGGCGTTCGCCGCTGCGGTCCGTCGGGTCGGGCGACGTGGTGCCGTCCTCACGCAGGCGCCGCGCCTCGACGAGCCAGACCGATGCCGGCAACTCGGTCGATATGTGGATCCGCACCGGGCGGCCACGCGCATCGATCGCATCGACCGCAGCGGCCATCGCGGTGGAGTCGTTGACCACGAGCAGGTCCCCCGGATCGAGAAGTGAGGGCAGCTCGGCGAACATGTGATGCGTTGGGTCGTTGTGCCCAATGGAGGCCATCACTCGCACGTCGCTGCGGGTCGCGCCGGGCGTGGCTTCGACCGGTTCGCGCGCCGACAGCTCGCTGTCGAGACGGAAGCGGATCGGTGATGTGTGCAGCGTGTTCATGCCGAAACCTCGCGCCGTTGTGCACCCAGGTCCTGGACGACATACCGACCAGATGGCGGACGCTCGTAGATCAGCCGGAGTAGTCCCGGTGCTGCCACGTCGGGCAGTGGGCGGTCGGAGATGTCTTCGCCGGGGAACGCCGCTTGGTGCATATCGGTCCGCAGATCGCCCGGATCCGCGGCATACACCGCGATCGTCGGTTCCTCGGCCGCGAGCACGCGGGTCCATTGATCGAGTGCGGCCTTCGAGGCGCCGTAGGGGCCCCACGTTGGGTACCCCTCGACTGCGGCGTCGGAGCTGATGTTGATCACCACCCCGCCGGTGGAGCGGAGTGCCGGGAGCAGCGCGACGGTCAGCGCGTGCGGCGCGAACACGTTGATGTCCATCACGTCGCGCAATTCGGCGTCGTCGTGCGCGGCCAGCGGTCGCAGCGGTGTCGTCCCGAGTGTCGAGGCGTTGTTGATCAGCAGATCGACGGTCGGGCCGGCGGCAGCGACGAGGGCATGCCGGTGGGCGGCGGAGGTGACGTCGCCGGCGATCGCGACCAAGCGCGGCGTTGCGGGGAGCGTGTTCAGCGCAGCACCGTCGCGGGCGTCGGTGACGACCTTCCAGCCGCGACGAAGCAACGTTTCGGTCATAACTCGACCGAGTCCCTTGGACCCGCCCGTAATGACTGCAGTTGGAGTGTCGGGTGTGTTGTTGTGGGTAGCGGGGGTCATGAGTCGACCGTACGACTTCAAGTGAACTTGAAGTCAAGGGGTGATCTCAGCCGACACGATCCTCGCGTTCCGACCCGCCTGACCGCATGAAGTGAGAACAGGATGGTGCGATGGCCGACCCTGTCCTCTACGAGGAGCGCGACGACATCGCGATCATCACGCTTAATCGACCCGAGAAGAAGAACACGCTGACCGATGCCGTGATCCAAGGTGTCGCCGACGGCATCGACGCGGCGACGAAATCGTCCGTGGTGGCTGCGATCGTGTTGCGCGGCGCAGGTGACACCTTCACGGCTGGCTACGACCTGACCGATGGCGGCGACTGGTCGATGCCGTACGGCGCAGCGTCGCCCACGCCTCGCCCGGGGGCGTGGGACCCGGTTCGTGACTACCAGTTCATGGGCAACAACGTCCGCAGGTTCATGAAGATCTGGGAGTGTCCTAAGCCGGTGCTCGGCGAAGTGAAGGGCTGGGCGGTCGGCGGCGCAACCGACATGGTGTTGTGTGCCGACCTGTTGTTCATGGCGTCTGATGCGCACATCGGGTATGCGCCCAGCCGCATCTTCGGCACGCCGACTACCAACCTGTGGGTGTACCGACTAGGGCTGGAGCACGCCAAGCAGTTCATCCTCACCGGTCGGGCGATCGATGCCGACACGGCCTATCGCATCGGGTTGGTGTCGCATGTGTGCGAGCCCGACGACCTCGCGACAACGATCGAATCCGAGGCTCGGCGATTTGCCCACATTCCGGCCAATCAGCTCGCGCTGAACAAGATGCTGATCAACCAGGCGTTCGAGAACATGGGACTGCGTACCAGCCAGATGCTCGGCACGTTCTTCGACGGCGTCACCCGCCACACCGAAGAGGCGTATCGGTGGACCGAGGCGTTCCGCGAGAAGGGATTCCGTGAGGTGATCCGCGAACGCGATGCGCCTTGGGAGGATTATGGCGAGCGGCCATGATGGAGGTGTGAAATTCATCGCCGCGGTCGTCGCTGCCACCCTCGCCCTGCTGGGAACGGCGTGCGACGACGATGAGGACCGCATTAGCACCGCCGACGAACTCGCCCCGCCGGGCGTGGTCGGCGACGACCTGCCTGTTGAGCTGATCATCTACAGCACCGACGGCGACTCGATCACCGGCGTCGACGTGTCGCCCAACCTCGCTGCGTCGGCGGTGATGCTCGATTCGACCGATGCCGAAGTCGACTCGATCCAGCTGCCGCAGGACGAGTTCTATCCGCTTGCGCTCGGCACGAGTGCCATCGTGTTGCAGGATCTGGCCCGCGACTTGGAGATCGGTGATCGTTTCGAGATCACGCTCACCTTCGACAAGGCCGACGACAAGATCGTTCCGATCACCGTCGTTGCTGGCGGGTAGCCGGTTCACGCATCGTTTGGTGGCAGATTCGCGGCGACCTGTCGCGTCCAGAACTGCCATCAAACGGAGTTCTTTGGGGAAGGGTGTAAGGGGCGCCGAGGTCGTCCGTCAGGTCTGGTGACGCCGGGAACAGCCCGGCCAACCGAAAGGACCGAACGATGAAGACCGCCCTTGGCACCATGGTGCTGCTGCCCCTCGGATTCGCCGTCGCCGGCGGCTACATCTGGGCAACGATGCCCGAGGCACAACTGCTCGGCATGATCTGGACCGTCGTCGGCGTGTCGCTGCTGTTGTTCTTCCTCCTCTTGGGCTTCGGCCTCAGCCGTAAGCAGGCCCGTACCAAGGCGATCCGCGAGAACGGTCTTGCTGCGACCGCCGTCGTTACCGAGATGCGCGACACCGGTGTGATCGTCAACTATCAGCCGCAGATGCAGATCGAACTCGAGGTGCACGTCCCCGGCGTGGAGCCGTACCGGCACTCGATGCGCAAGGTGGTGCCGATGTCGATGCTGGGGCAGCTGCGTCCCGGCGCGACCATCGCCGTGTACGTCGCTGCCGACGACCCGTACACGCTGGTGTTCGAAGAGCCGAGCCGTCTCCTCGTCGCCAGCTGAGCCCCCTCTCGCGCCGTGTCCCCTCCCGGCGCGCACTAGGTCCCGGTGTCAGGCACCAGATGTGATTACACATCTAGTGCCTGACACCTGGACCGCGTTGCGCCCGCGAATCTGCCACCGAGTGCGGTGGACGCGAGACTGGGCGGGATGACCGCCGACACGTTGCGCGCTCGACGGGTTCAGCTCGACGACGTCACCGAGGTGCAGGAGTACTTCCACTCGCGCGGCTGGACCGACGGTCTGCCCGTCGTACCGCCAACGCCGGCGGCCGTGGACGCGTGCCTGGAATGGGCGGGGCTCGCGGCCGAACACCTCGTTGGTGTCGAGCCGGTTCGCCAGCGGGCGATCACCGCCGAGAAGGTGGCGATCAACGCGGTGATGGCGGGCTGTCTGCCCATGCACATGCCGGTGGTGGTCACCGCCGTCACTGCGATGTTGTCCGAGCCGTTCCTCCTGCACGGCGCAACGGCGTCCACCGGAGGGTCGGCCGTGTTGTTGATCGTGAATGGACCGATCCGCAACGAGGTCGGCATGGACAGTGGGTTCAATGCACTCGGCTCGAGCGACCGTGCGACCACGTGCGTCGGGCGCGCTGTTCGGCTCGTGCTCGGCAATCTCCTCGAGGTGCGGCCCGGCGAGATCGATCGCTCGACGCTTGGCCATCCCGGAAAGCTCAGCTACTGCATCGCCGAAGACGACGAAGGCTCACCGTGGGAGTCGCTCGCCGCCGAGCGCCTGGGTGACCCGTACGTGTCGGCCGTGACGGCGATGGCCGCGCTGTCGCCGCGTCAGATCATGAACGAGTGGACCACGCGGCCCGAGGAGATACTCGACACGTTCGTCGCCGAGATGCGGGCCAACCAACGCGACTATTCCATCTGGGCGGGCAACTACGCCTTCGTGATGGCACCCCAGTTGCGCCAACCGTTCGCCGACCATGGCTGGTCGAGAGCCGACATCCGCCGCTACGTGTTCGAGCGCGCCCGCATTCGACGCGGCGAGTGGGCCGATGTCGGTAAGGCCAACGTGGTCGGCCGCGACCCCGACCGTGAGTATCCAGCACTCGACAGCGAGGACGATCTGCTGATCGTTGCCGCCGGTGGACCGGCCGGCGGCTTCGGCGCGGTGATCCCGCCGTGGCTCGGTCCGAAGTCGCGTGCTGTGACCGTGCCCGTGGGCGCCTGCGTCGACTGCTGATGATGACGGCGATGCGAAGAGGAGCGCAATGACGATCGAGGTGCTCGATCCGACGTTTGAAGAGGGTGCGGTTGAGTTTGCGCTCGCCGCTCGCCCCGCTGATCTGCGCGGTGCGACCGTCGGCATCGTTTCTAACGGCAAGCACAACACCCGCCCGTTCTTCGAGGCGCTCGGCGCTGAGTTGCAGACGCGCTACGGCGTGTCCGCCGTCGACATCGTTGTCAAGCCGAACTACAGCGCACCGGCGGGACCGGAGATCTTCGAGCAGGCCCGGGACTGGCAAGCCCTCGTCGCTGGTGTCGGCGATTGAGGTAGCTGCTCGTCGTGCAGTCTGCATGACGCCGTGACCGGCGAACTCGCCGGCATCCCGTCGGTCGGGGTGATGACCGAGCGCTTCGTCAGCGCCGCAGCGTTGATGAGTGAGGTACTTGGTGCTCCGGGATACCCCTTTGTGGTCATCGATCACCCGATCAGCAGCGCCAGCACCGAGCAACTCGCTCAGCGTGCTGCGGTCGCTGCTGCCGACATCGTCGCGTCGATTACTCGCTGAGCACCACGACTGGGTGCCACGGCATCGCCGGCATCAGTCAGCGGAAACCCGCACGCCCAGGGATCGGCGTCGCCGGGTACGGTCGGCTCGTCGCCAGGTCGAGTGAGAGGTGAGAGATGAGCGAGATTGCCCGGACCGCACGGACAAAGCTGCACCGCGCTCCTGGGCGCGGCAGCTACGACCGCGACGAGGTGTACGCAGCCATCGACGGCGCCGTGGTCGGCCACGTGGGCTACACCATCGACGACACTCCCTACGTCACGCCAACGGCCGTGTGGCGCAACGGCGACTTCCTCTATTGGCACGCGGCGGAGTCCGGACGGATGGCGAAGCACCTCGCCCAGGGGGTGCCCGTCTGCGTGACGGTGACCCACTTCGATGGACTCGTGGCGGCGCGCTCGGCATTCCACCACTCGGTCAACTATCGATCGGTCATGGCCTTCGGCGTCGCCGAGTCGATCGATGACGCGGCCGCCAAGATGGCGGCGCTCGAACACTTCATCGAGCGTCTCTACCCGGGGCGATGGGCGTCGATTCGCCAACCCGACGCGGCTGAGCTCGCGCGCACCAGTGTGTTCCGTGTGGCTCTCGACGAGGCCGTGTGCAAGGAACGCAGCGGACCTCCCGTCGATGACGACGGCGACCTCGTCCTCGACGTGTGGGCTGGCACGGTGCCGATTGTGCATCAGCTGGGCGAGGCAGCCGATGCTCCGGATCTCACGGCCACCGCGCCGATCGGCGTGGTGAGCCCGGCGGTCAACTAGCCGCTGAGACCTGCCTACGCAGGCTCTCGGGCCAGCCTGGCGCGGACACCGATCGGTGCCGACACGGTGTACCCGAGGAGATGGCGGTCTTCTTCGGACTCGCCAGCCCAGTATCCGTACTCGCGGTTATCGCGCGCGTAGTCGCGGCATTGCGCCTGCACGGGGCACTCGGTGCAGAGCGCTAGCGCTTTGGCTTCGCGCCGCTCTCGGGCCTGGGGACGTTCTGCCCGCTTGGCAAAGAAGAGCTTTAGCTGGCCTTTACAGCGGGCGAACTCCCGCCAGTTGAGGGTGGCTACAGCTCCGTCAGATGTCGGTTGGTTCTGCATGCTGCATCGCTCCACGACGAGATTATCAGGCTTTAGCATTAATTAGCACGGGTACGCATCAAATTCGCCACGCGCCATACAATCCATACGTGGCCGAGCCGAGATCGGATGAGTGGATCGATCTCCAGTCCGCCGCTGACCGTCTCGGCGTGCACTACCAAACGGCCTATCGGTGGGTGCGTACCG
>JBCBSO010000186.1:0-7645 GCA_039819205.1 Actinomycetota bacterium | reverse complement strand
GCCGACGCAGACCCCGCCGGCGGGGCGCATTGCCCGGTCGGCGATGTTCCGCTCACTGCGCTACCGCAACGCACGCCTGTTCTTCACCGGGCTGGCGATCTCCAACGTCGGGACGTGGCTCCAGCTCACGGCGATGTCGTTGCTGGTGTATCGCATCACCGGCGAGGCCACCGCGGTCGGCATCACGATCGCCCTGCAGTTCCTGCCAATGTTGCTGCTCGGCGCGTGGGCAGGTGCGGTCGCCGACGGGGTCGATCGCCGGAAGATGGCGATCCTCACCCAGAGCGGGCTCGCCGCGCAGGCGCTGCTGCTCGGTGTGCTCGATCTGTCGGGCGTCGTCAACCTGGGGATCGTGTACGTGCTATCGCTCGTACTCGGAGTGGTCAATGCGTTCGACAACCCGGCGCGGCGGGCGTTGGTGACCGAGCTGGTCGACACCCCCGACATTCCCAACGCCACGTCGCTGAACACGGCAGTCATGACCGGCTCCCGAATCTTCGGGCCGGCGCTCGCCGCAGCGCTGGTGTCGCTCGTCGGCACCGGGTGGTGCTTCATGTTCAACGGGGTGACGTTCTCGGCGATCATCGTGTCGCTGGTGATGATCCGGCCCGCAGAGATGTTCCGGATGCCGCGCCGTCCGAAAGGCGGCAAGCCAGTACGTGAGGCGCTCGGTTGGATCAGCGGCCGTCACGACATGGTCGTCGTGTTCGTCACGCTGGTGATCATCTCGACGTTCGCCTTCAACCAGCAGGTGGTGTTGCCCAAGTTGGCCGACCGCAAATGGGGGAGCGACGACGCGTTCGGTTTCGTGTTGGCCGTGATGTCGGTCGGTTCGCTCGTCGGATCGCTCTTGACGGCGCGGTTCCAGCAGGTGACGCAGCGATGGATGATGACCAGCGCGTTTGTGCTGGCACTGTCGGGGTTCGGTTTGGCGTGGGCGCCGAACCTGTGGGTCGCATTCGTGTGGGCGATCCCGATGGGCATCGGTGGCGCGGGGTTCATTGCGGGGGCCAACGCGATCACCCAACAGGAAGCGCCGAGCGACATGCGCAGTCGGTTGATGGCATTGCAGGCCGTGGCGTTCCTCGGGTCGACGCCGATCGGTGGACCGATCACGGGCGTCATCGCCGACACGGTGAGTGCCGAATGGGCGCTGGCCTACGGCAGCGTGATCACGCTGGCCACTGTGGCCTGGGCAATCTGGTTCACTCGCCGCCACGCCGCGCGCCAAGCTGGAGACATGCACGCCACCCGGACGCACCTCGACGAACACATCGACGACATCGCCGCTGCGCCGTCGTCTGCCGGGACGGTGGAGCTGGTGGTCGCGCGGCCGGACATCGGCGAGCGCGATGTCCTTGCGGTGGGCGCGTTGCAGCCGGGCGTTGGTCTGATCGGCGACAACTACGTCGCCCGCGGCAGTCGCGAGACCGACGATGGCTCGGCGCACCCGCAAGCCGAGCTGAACGTGATGAGCGCCCGATCGCTCGGCGCGATCACCGACGATCGCAGCCGGTGGCCGCTGGCCGGCGATCAGCTCATCGTCGATATCGACCTGTCGCTCGACAATGCGCCTGCCGGGACCCGGTTTACCGTCGGCACGGCGACGATCGAGGTCACCGAGAAGCCGCACAACGGCTGTGCCAAGTTCGCTCAGCGCTTCGGCCAAGACGCCGCGCGGTGGGTCAACTCGCGCAAGGACCTGCGCCTGCGTGGTATCAACGCAATCGTCGTCGAGCCGGGCGAGGTCCGCCCCGGCGACCCCATCACAAAGCTGTAGCGGCCCGGCCGCTTCCCGAATTGTTCGCGGTTTCCGGCGCGTGGCGCCTGGAGTCCCCGGGATTTTGGTGAAGGTGGAGCGACCCCTCCGAACTGTTCGCGAAATCCGGCGCGTGGCGCCTGGAATCCCCGGGATTTCGGGGACGGTGACCACGCGTCATCGGGCGTGGGGTAGAACCGGCGGGATGACGCGACGGTCGACGGCGGTGATGTGGTTCCGGCGGGATCTGCGACTGGCTGACCATCCGGCGTTGTCTGCCGCGGCGGCTGAGCACGACGTGGTGGTGCCGTTGTTCGTGGTCGATCCGGCGTTCGACGGCGCTGGCGCGCCGCGTCGGGCGTTCCTTCACGACTGCCTGACGTCGCTCGGGGCCGACATCGCCAGCCAAGGCGGCGGTCTGATCGTGCGCCGCGGCGACCCCGTCGAGGTCGTGCCCCAGATCGCGGCCGCCATCGGGGCCGACGCCGTCTACGTCACCCGCGACTACGGCCCATACGGACGGCGACGCGATTCTGCCGTCGCCCAACAGCTCACGGCCGACGGGCGGGCGCTGCGCGGCGTCGGCACGCCGTACGCGGTGATGCCCGGCGACGTGCGCAAGGACGATGGCACGCCGTATGCGGTGTTCACCCCGTTCTCCAAACGGTGGCGAACCACCGGTTGGGACGCACCGCTCGATGTGCCCGCCAACGTTGAGTGGGTCGACTCGACGACCTTCGAGGACGAGCGGCTGTTCGATCGTCCCGAGCCCGGATGTGTGCTGCCGGCGGCGGGGGAGCGTGCGGCGCACGATCGCTGGGAGTTGTTCCGTCGAGACGATCTCGACAGGTATGCCGACGATCGCGACACGCCGTCGATCGCGGGTACCAGTCAGCTCTCGCCGGCGCTGCGGTGGGGCACGATTCATCCCCGCCAGCTCCTCGCCGACCTCGACGCCTCGGGCGCTGGCTCGACGGCGCACACCGTGTTCTCCAGCGAGCTCGCGTGGCGCGACTTCTACGCCGACGTCTTGTTTGAACAGCCGCATACCGCGTGGGAGAACCTCAATCGTTCGATGGATCCGATGCTGGTCGATACCGACGCCGACGCCCGGCGCGGATTCCAGCGATGGGCCACGGGTACCACCGGATTCGGCATCGTCGACGCGGGCATGCGCCAACTCGCCGACACCGGCTGGATGCACAACCGCGTGCGGATGATCGTCGCCAGCTTTCTGGTGAAGGACCTCCACCTCCCGTGGCAATGGGGAGCGGCGCACTTCATGGCTCACCTCGTCGACGGCGACCTCGCATCGAACAACCACGGCTGGCAATGGGCCGCGGGCACGGGCACGGACGCCGCCCCCTACTTCCGGGTGTTCAACCCGACCACGCAGCAGGAGCGCTATGACCCCGACGGCGCGTACGTTCAGCGATGGGTGCCCGATCCCGTCGCACCGATGCTCGACCACAAAGCCGAGCGAGAGGAGGCGCTGCGGCGGCTCAAGCTGCTGAAGGCTGGCAGTCGGTAGGCTGGAGTGCCAGATGCTGGACGACCGCAAGACTGCGATCCTCACCGCGGTGGTGCAGGAGTACATTTCGACGGCGCAGCCCGTCGGGTCGAGCCACATCGCCGACATGCCCGCCATCGGGGTGTCGTCGGCCACGGTGCGCAACGAGATGTCACAGCTCGAACACGACGGGTATCTCGTGCAGCCGCATACGTCGGCGGGCCGTGTGCCGACCGATAAGGGCTACCGCTACTTCGTCGACCATCTGGCCACGCCGGGGCGACTCGACCGGGCATCAGCCCGTCAGGTCGGCGAGTTCTTCGCCGCTGCACACGGTCGGCTTGAGGAGATGCTCCACGAGACCTCGAACCTTCTGGCTGCGATCACCAACAATGCAGCCGTCGTCGTCGGCCCGCGGGCTGAGGCGGTGGCGATTCGCCGGGTCGACTTGGTGTCGCTGTCGGACACGCTGGCCACGGTGGTCGTCGTGTTGGTCAACGGCTCGGTCGAGAACGTCCAGATGGCGCTCGCCGACGGCGAAGACGATCTCAAGCTCTCGGCAGCGGGAGTGCATCTCACCGCAGCGTTGGAGGGCACGGTGATCGGCGCGGTCAGCGCCGTCACTGCCACCGGCGATGGCGCGGTCGATGCGGTGTGCGCACGCGGCCTTGCGGCCTTGGCCGACATGGGCGGGAGCGACCAGGTCTTCACCGGAGGTGTGTCCACCGTCGCAGGCGCGTTCGACGCAGTGGAGGTCGTGCGCGACGTGTTGGCCACGCTCGAGCAACAGTTCGTGGTGGTCACGCTGGTGAGTGATCTGATCGAGCGCGGCATGTCGGTGGCGATCGGCGGCGAGCACGGCGTCGAGCAACTCGCCTCATGCGCCGTCGTTGTTGCGCCAGTTGTGGTCGATGGCGAGCACCTCGGCTCGGTCGGTGTGCTCGGCCCGACGCGGATGGACTACCCGCAGGCGCTGGCGACGGTCGATGTCGTCAGCGAAGAGCTCGGTCACCGGATCGAGGACGGATGACCAATGGCTGACTACTACGACATTCTCGGCGTCTCCCGCAGCGCCAGCGCCGACGAGATCAAACGGGCGTATCGCCAAAAGGCGCGCGAGTTGCATCCCGATGCGAACCCCGACGATGCCGAAGCGGCCGAGCAGTTCAAACAGGTCGCCCTGGCGTACCAGGTGTTGTCCGATCCCGATCAACGCGCCCGTTACGACCGCTTCGGAGAGGCCGGCGTCGGTGGCGCAGGCCGTGGGCCGACGGCCGAAGACATCTTCGGTGGCGGGCTCGGCGACATCTTCGAGACGTTCTTCGGTGGCGGCGGGGGAGGGGGAGGCGGTGGCGGCCCCTTCGGTGGCGGCAGTCCGTTCGGCGGCCAGCGCGGCCCGTCGGGACCACCGCGCGGGCAAGACCTCGAAGTCACCGTAAACCTGTCGTTCGAGCAGGCGATATTCGGCGATCAGATCGACGTTGAACTCAAGCTGCCGGTGACGTGTGAGACCTGTGGCGGCTCTGGTGCCGAACCGGGTACGAGTCCGATCACGTGCCCCGAGTGCTCGGGTACCGGCCAGGTGCAGCGTGTCCGCCAGAGCCTCCTCGGCCAGATGGTTACGACCAGCCCGTGCCCGCGATGCAACGGCCTCGGCGAGATCATTCCCACGCCGTGCCACACGTGCCGGGGCGAGGGACGTGTCACCGCCGACAAGACCTACCAGGTCGACGTGCCGGCCGGTGTCGATTCGGGCTCGACCTTGCGTCTCGGCCAGCGCGGCGCCGTCGGTCCGCGCGGCGGCAAGCCGGGCGATCTCTACGTGCACCTACGGGTTGCCCGCCACGAGCGGTTCGTTCGCGACGAACTCGACCTCGTGTGTGAGGTGCCGATCTCGATCGCCCAGGCGGCACTCGGAACGTCGCTCGAACTCGAAACCCTCGACGGTCCCGAACAGCTCGTGATCCCAGCAGGAACGCAGGCTGGGCGCGAGTTCGTCTTGCGGCAACGAGGCGTTCCCCGCCTGCGTGGCCGCGGTCGCGGTGATCTGCGTGCGGTGGTGACGGTGGAGGTGCCAACCGACCTCAGCGACCGCGAGGTTGAGTTGCTCACCGAATATGCCGAGGGCCGCGGTGAAACCGTCGGCAACGGCAAAGAGGGTCTGTTCTCGCGGATCAAGTCCGCGTTCACGTGACGCCCGAGGTGCTGCGCACGTCGGCGGCCCACGTGCTCGTCAGCGGCGCGTCGATGGGAGAACCGGTGCTTGCGCTCGACGACGACGAGGCGCACCACCTTTGTCGCGTACTGCGACTGCGGCCCGGCGCCGCAGTGACGGCCACCGACGGTCGCGGCACCTGGGTGCCGGCCGCGCTTGCGGTCGACCACGGTGGCCAGGCCGAGTTGCGTGTGACGGGCGAGCCGCAACGAGGCGAGCCTGCTTCGGCCCTCGAGCTGGCGGTGACGATCCCCAAGGGCGATCGACTCGACTGGATGGTGCAGAAGGTGACCGAACTCGGCGCCGCGCGGCTGGTGCTGTTGCATGCCGATCACTCGGTGGTCCGTTGGCCGCCCGAGCGCATCGACCGTCACCTCGCACGCGCGCAACGCGTGGCTGATGAAGCGCTCCGCCAAAGCCGGCGCACCCGGCGACTCGTGGTCGCTCCACCGATCGCCGCCGCGGACTACCTGGCCGACGATGAGGCTCCCGCTCCCGTGATCGCCGAGCCGGGCGGCCGGCGGCTCAGTGCTGACGACCAACGCGTGGTGGTCGGGCCAGAGGGTGGATGGAGTGAGCGCGAGCTGGCCTCGGGTCGTGACACCGTCGACCTCGGGCCAACCATCCTGCGCACCGAAACCGCTGCTGTGGCCGTGGCAGCACGCTGCGTGGCGATCTCACGCTGAGCGCGTTGGAGCGCCGGCGCGAACGCGGATAGTGTTCACCCTGCGTCACCGGCGGACCGCCGGCCACCGCACCGTGCGGTCGGCGGAGGTGACGCAGGACACACGACACCAGCCGCGAAGGGCGGAACCATGACGACGATCGACGAGGATGCGCCGACCGACTACAGCTTGCAGGTGGGCGACCGGCTGCGGGTGATTCGCAAGCAGAAGCGGATGTCGCTGCAAGACGTCGAGGCGCGCTCGGACCAAGAGTTCAAGGCGTCGGTCCTCGGTGCCTACGAGCGTGGCGAGCGGGCGTTGTCGGTGCCACGGCTCGACCGACTGGCGCAGTTCTATGCCGTGCCGGTGGAACAGCTGCTGCCGCGCGAACAGACCGGCGCCGAGGCGGCGCATCTCGGCGCGTTCCAGAAGAAGCTGGCGATCGATCTGGCCAAGCTCGTCCAGCTCAGCGGCGCCCCGTTCGAGATGCTCAGCCGCTACCTGCGACTCATCCAGGTGCAGCGCCAGGACTTCAACGGCCGCGTGCTGACGGTGCGCGGCGACGACACGCGGGCGATCGCAGCGATGCTCGACGTGCCGGTCGATCAGGTGGGTGACCGCCTCGAAGCGCTCGACCTGCTGTTCACGCCGCTGTAGGCGCGGCGAAGCCCGACCGATGAACGAGTTCGGGGTCTACATCCACATTCCGTTCTGCGCGGCCAAGTGCGACTACTGCGCATTCGCCACCTGGACCGATCGCCACCACCTCGTCGACGCCTATCTCGCCGCGCTGCACGCCGACATCGGCCGGGCCATCGACGGCGGACTGCCGGAGGCGACGACGGTGTTCGTCGGTGGCGGCACGCCGACCCAGGTCGACCCCCAGGCACTCGGCGCCGTGATCGCCGCGATACCCCGCGTCTCTGACGCCGAGGTCACCGTGGAGTGCAACCCCGACGACGTCGACGAGGAACTGTTCGCGACATACCGCGCGGCAGGCGTGAACCGGGTGAGCCTCGGCGTGCAGTCGATGGCGCCACACGTGTTGGCCACACTGGGCCGCACGCACGAGCCCGACAACGTCGCCGCGGCGGTCGCTGCTCTGCGCAAGGTCGAGATGCCGTCGTTCAATCTCGATCTGATCTACGGATCGGTGGGCGAGACCATCGACGACTGGGCCCAGACGATCGATGCGGCGCTGGCGCTCGACCCTCCGCATATCTCGGCGTACGGGCTCACCGTTGAACCTGGAACACCACTGGCCGACTCGCCCGACCGATTCCCAGACGATGATGATCAAGCCGACAAGTACGAGCTCGCCGACGAGCGTCTCGAAGCCGTAGGGCTCGCCAACTACGAGGTGTCGAACTGGGCCCGTGCCGGTCACGAGTCGCGCCACAACCGGTTGTACTGGGCCCAGGCCGACTACTGCGGCTTCGGGTGCGCCGCGCACTCTCACCAGGCGGGTCGCCGGTGGTGGAACGTGCGGACGCCCG
>JBCBSO010000185.1:0-7683 GCA_039819205.1 Actinomycetota bacterium | reverse complement strand
ATCGACAACCCCGGGTAACCGCCGCGGGCAAGCGCATCGATCGCCGCCGCCGTGATGTCACCGGCGCTGACCTTCCCGGTGCCCTTGGGTCTGCCCCGCGGCGGTTACCCGGGGTTGTCGATGCGCGGTGTCGCCCGAACCCTGGGTGTGTCGCTGTCGTCGGTCCAGCATCACTATCCGACCAAGGACGAGTTGTGGCGTGCTGCGGTCGACCGTCTCACCGACGAGGCGATCGTGCGTCGGCGACTGGACGACCGTCGCGATCTCCGCGGTGCGATCGCTGCGATCCTGAAGGAGCAAGGCAACAGGCCAGGCCTCATCGCTGCCCTCTTGACCGACACCGGCACCGGCAGCTCGGTACGGATCGCCTACGTCGCTGACAGTTTCGCCCGCATGCTCGCCGAACCGATTGCCGACTTACGAGAGCACCAGGCCTTGGGCGTCACCCGACAGGTCGACGCCAACGCACTCTTCGCCCTGCTGACTGTTGGGATCGGCGCAATCGCCAGCGCAGGCCCTGCCCTCGATGCGATCTACGGCTTCGACATCGGCACCGATCAAGGGCGGACCGACCTCGCCGACGGACTGGCCGACATCTTGTTGAACGGTCTCCGGCGACGGTGACGGTGCCCCCTGGGGCAGCCAGCGTTTGGCATCCGCACACGCGGCGCTCAGGTTGAGCACCACACGATGGCGGAGTGCCAATTCCTTCTCGTCATCTACGCGTACGTGCGGCAGCCGCACTCGCGTTCGCCGCCGCGGTCTCCCTGGTGCCAGCGGTCGCCAGCGGCTCGACGTCACCGTCGGAGCCGACCGCATGGGTCGACGTCGACATCGGCGATTTCGCATACGGCGTCGTCGTGACCGATGGAGTCGACCAGGTGGGTTGGGTCGGCGACGAACCCTTCCCGGTGCCTGCAGGCGAGCCGGTGAACCTCGGCGGCCCCGACGAGGGCTACGCGTTCGTGGCGTACGGCAACTCCGGGGTGCTCACCACCGGGTGGTCCGCCGACGCTGAGGAACTCCCGTGGAACTACACGTTCGTCCCCGAAGCGAACCAGACGTATGAGTTCAGCGTGGACTTCGAGGCGTTCCTGCGGCCGTCGGGCGACTCGTACCTGATCGGCAAGTTGCCCTTCGAGCCGGGAGCACCGAACACCGAGTACTACCTCGACCTCGATGACTACTCCGGGCTGATCCACTATGACACCCGCACGAGCACGGGAGCGCTCATGGACGGCGAACCATTCGTGGTCGACGCCAGCTTTGAGGATCGCGGCATCGACACCGAGATCGAGTTGTCGATCGACGAACTGCACCTCACCTTCGACTCGGCCGGAGCGCTCGTCGACTCGACCGTCGACGGCACCTACACCAGCATCTGGGGCCCGTTGGGCTCGAAGAAGGTGCAGCCGGTGAGCCATCTCGAGGCGAGCTACGCGGACGAGCGGCTCGAATTGAGCTTCTTCACGGGTGAGGGCGGTGCGCTGCTGGGCGAGTTCGAGCTCACACGCCATCCGGCCCCGTGGAACCCGCCTGACGATGGCGGCCTCGTTCCCGACGAGCCGATCGAAGGCGAGCGCCCCCTGTCGCTCGCCTGGCGTCCTGTAGCTAGCTGAGTTGCGGGGCAACCTCGGAAGCAACCAGCTCGAGGTGTTCGTGGTCGTGGAGGTCAAGCGTCTGCAGGTGGATGCGATCGGCGCCTGCGTCCGACCATTTCCGGAGTGACGCTGCCACCTGGTCGGGGGTTCCGTGCGCGCCGTCGACGTACAACAGCTCGGGGTCATCCCACCTCGTGCCGCGGCCGACCGCCGCCGCACGCCGCTCGACTGCGGCGGCGTCCTCTCCGCAGCACAACACGAGGCCGACCGAGAACCGCATCTCGTCCGGGTCGCGCCCTTGCCGTTCGCAGGCGTTGCGCACGAGCCGCCGTTGGGCAACGAACGTCTCGCGGCTGACGATCACCGAGTTGAACTCGTGTGCGAAGCGTGCGGCCAGTTCCGGGGTACGGCGTTTGCCGGCCCCGCCGACGATGATCGGGAGCGGGTTCTGGACCGGCTTCGGCAGCCCTGGGGAGTCGGCGACGGAGTACTGCCGCCCGTCGAACGAGAAGGTCTCGCCCACCGGCGTCGACCACATGCCGGTGATGATCGACAGCTGTTCTTCCAGGATGTCGAAACGCTCTGCGATCGACGGAAACCGCAGGCCATAGGCAGCGTGTTCCGCGCCGAACCAACCGGCGCCGATTCCGAAGTCGACCCGGCCATTCGACATCTGGTCGACCTGGGCGACACTCACCGCAAGGGGCCCCGGATGGCGAAATGTCGCCGCGGTTACGAGGGTCCCGAGACGAATGCGCGTGGTTTCGCGGGCCAGCGCGGCGAGGGTGATCCACGAATCGGTCGGTCCGGGCAGTCCGTCCGCGTCGGCCATCGGCAGCCAATGGTCTGAACGCAGAAGACCGCCAAAACCAAGCCGCTCCGCGTGTTGGGCCACCGCCAGGATCGTCTCGTATGACTCGCCCTGCTGCGGTTCGACGAACACGGTGAGATCGCCCAGCTGCACCGCCCGAGCGTATACGCGGTCGCGGCTCGTGGCCCATGAGGAGTCCCGTCGATGCAGCCCAGTCGAGTTCGTGCGCAGGCGGTTCCGAGGCCTGCTAGACATTCGCACGGAATCAAGTCGATCCGGGGGGAACGTCATGACGTTGATGCGGACACGTTGGGCTGCGATCGGAGCTGCGATTGCTGTCACGTTGGGCGGGGGCAGCCTTGCGCTCGTCGATGCTGCGAAGAGCTCGGGAGATCGTCCGGTCACGGTGTTCTTGGATGATCCGTGTCGGCTTCGCGACACGCGACCAAGCGACGGGATCGGCGGTCGGACCACTCCGCTCGGGCCCGCCGAGGAGTACACGGTGCAGGGCACGGGGCCGTCCGGCGACTGTGATGTGCCCGGTGACGCCGTCGGTCTGGTCACCAACGTGACCGCAGTCGAGGCCACGCAGCAGACGAACTTGCGCTTCTATCCGACCGGCGGATCGGTTCCGCTCGTGTCGAACCTGAACCCGGTCCTGGCGCGCCACCGACGCCCAACGCAGTGTCGGTCGGATTGAACGGAGCAGGACAGTTCGAGGTCCGCAACCAAAACGGCAATGTGCACCTCATCATCGACGTCGTCGCGTATCTGGTCGACCACAACCACGACGACCGCTACTACACCAAAGCCGAAGTCGATGCTGCGGTCGCAGCGAAGGCGTCGACCACTGCCCACAATTTCGTCGACGCGAAGGGCATCGAAGCAGCACCGGGGCAGACCGAGGTGATCAGCGTCACCGTCGCAACTCCGGGCAGTTCGGGAACGGTGATCGTCAACGCGTCTGGCCGGCTGTTCAACAACGCGGCCTCGTGGACGGCGCGATGCTCGCTGACCACAGGGACCGACGTCGACCTCGATGACTGGCAAGGGGCGACCGTGCCGATGGACGCCTTTCTCCCGTATTCCGCCACCCATGCGTTTGCTGTCGGCGCGATCGATTCGCTCGAGGTCCATCTCGTCTGCGACCGAACGGCCGGGGTCGGGGGTTCCATGTCTGATATCTGGATCACCGCCACGTACATCCCCGACTAACGCCCGCACCGCTTTCCTCGCGGGAGCGCTTACAGAATGGCTTGAATCGAAGCGCGGCACTGACCACTCTTTGGCTGGTGGCCCACCACTGTGACGGAGGCGATGTCTCCCGATGGGCTGATCAGTCGATACTCCACGGTCGTGACGGCAAGTGGGCTCATCACAGATCCCAGCACCGCATTGATGTTCGTGCTGATCACGAAGGGGTTCTGACCAGACTCGCGGATTTCGACATGTACGGCGTAGGTGGGTCCCGCCGGTCCGTTCCAGTCGAGGAGCGCGGTCGACCCATCCGCGTTGCAGGTCGAAAAGCTGAACGTTCCGAACCCCGGAACCTCGAAGTCGCCGCCGCTCCCCGAGAACGGAGCGGTCATGATCCCAGCGAGTGGCTCGCCGGGGTCACCCTGTGGGCCCGCCGGACCTTGTGGACCGGCCGGGCCTGGTGTGCCCCCGCCCTGTGCTGCTAGTTCGAGCAGACTTTGCGGACTGTACAAGCCGACGACGTCGATGATGATGTGTACCGATCCTCTGAAGTTGTAGACGTTGAGTGTTCCGTCGGATGCCAACTGCGTATCCACCTTGTTTGGCGTGGGTGGCGCGCCAGGGAACACGTTGAGGTTCGACAGTGTCGGTGGCGTGTTCAGATCGCCGCGATACACGCGGATGTTCGAGTTCGACGTTGCATCGATCACGGTGACGTTCGTCGACAGCCCAACCGCGTCCTCGGGGATCGCAAGATCGCCGGTGCACTCGCCGTTGCTGCCGTGCACCTCCACGGTCATCACCTCGTCGGCGCGCAGTTTGATGCCGCGCGGCCCGACCTGTGACCCGGGTCGAGTGTCGGTCAGCCGGCAACCTGGCCATGGAACGTAGGTGGCATCGTTCTCGCCCGGGGCCGCATCTGCTTGCCACGCGGCGGTCAACACCAACGTTCCGACGACGCCCATCGCGACGGCTGCCGCCAGCCAGATCAGGGACCGAAGAGGTTCTCGTGCATCAATCGCTTTGCCCATGGTGGAACGATGTCACTTCCCGCCACCACGACCGTTCGGTTACGGCGTCGCGTTGGCCCGCTGCACGGGAACGAAGACGAGGTCGATCACGACCGGTTCGTCAAGATCGTCGGCGATCAACCGCGCGAGTTCGGCGACATCGCCGTCGGCGCGCTGTCCCGTTGCGACGATCTCGAGTTCCAACGGGTCCTCGCGCGTCCGGGCGATCACCTCTTCGACGTCGATCGTGTCATCCCATATGCCGACCTGGTCGGTGACGCGCAGCGGGATCGTTGCATCCCGATACCGAACGATCGTGTTCAGCGTGAGGGGCACGGCGATCGCGATGACGATGAGCGTCGCCGTGAGCGTCGCGATACGCCGCTCGCGCACACGGTCGCGCGGCGCGAGGAACCCGGCTGCAGCGAAGACCACGCCTGCCGCTACCACGATGGCGACAACGTTCGTCCAGAACAGCAAGATGGCGCCGTTGAACAAGTCGGTACGGCCGACCCGCAGCGTGAGTCCAGCGGTGGCCAGTGGGGGTACGAGGGCGACAGCGATCCCCACGCCCGGGAGCGCCGAGCTCGCCTCCTTGCGGATCGTCACGTACGCGCCGGCAGCGCCGGCGGCGAGGGCGATGCCGAGATCGATCAGGTTTGGTTGCGTGCGGGCGAGGATCTCGCCAGGCAGGATCTCGTCACTGCCGACCTGGGGGATCACGATGCCCATCAACCAGCCCGTAGCGACGCCCAACACTGCGCCGCCGACGAGGATCGCGGCGTTCTCGGCGAGGCGGGCCGTCCACGTCTGCACGATCGCTGCAGCTGCCGCCATCATCGGCGTCATCATTGGGGCGATCAACATCGCCCCGATCACCACAGCAGCGCTGTCGTTGATCAGTCCCATCGCAGCGATCGACGAGGAGAACAGCATCAGCGCAACGAACCGCCACAGGTACGGCGCCCGGCGGTCACCCTCGAAGTAGAGCTCGTCGAGGATCCGACTCCGTTCCTGGCGGGTCAGGCCGGCGCCGCGCGAGCCGAGTTCGCCGCGCGGCACATTCAGGCCTGCAAGAGAGTTGCGTCGGAGATTGGTCAGTCGGTCGTCGGCCACATGGAGATCTTCGCAGTGTGGGCTAGAGCCACAAGGCGAGCAGCGATGTGCCGCCATACGCGACGACGAGCAGCAACCACTTCTGTACGCGCTCGGCGCCGTGGAGGAACTCGTCGCGAATGATGTCCAAGCTGGCGATGTACAAGAACGTGCCCGCCGCCATGGCAGTGAATGTGGCGTCGAAGTAGATCTCGGCGCGATTGTCCAAGATGCTGCTGACCGCCGCGCCCACGAGCACCCCCGCAGGTGTCGTCAGCGTGAACGCCGCAAGGAGCCGCAGCGAAAGACCGCGGTCGAGTCCGCCGCGCACGAAGCTGACCGACAGGGCGAACGCCGCCGACGACTTGTGGGCGATGATCGCAACGAAGATCACCCAGATTTGAGTGGTGTCGAGCTGCGCTCCGAGCGCGAGCCCGGCAATGATGCTGTGCACCGACAACGCGACGATCAGCACGTACGGGTAGATCGCCGGTCGCTCCTCGAGCGCCTCGACCGCCACATGGGTCTGCGTGGATCTCGTCGGCGAGACCGGTTGCGGCACGTCGTCGGGAGCGTGTGCCCCCTCCAGCAGGTGCACGACATTGTGCGCACTGCGAGTAGCGACGATGACGTGTTCGAAGAGGAGCACCAGTGCGAACGCGCCGCCCGCGATGGCGAAGGCCCACGGGTAACCGTACCCGAGATCGTCGCTCCACGAGCCGTTCGCGTCGCTCAACATGTGCACCAGTCCGATCGCCAGGAAGATTCCAGCGGCGAACGCGTTGCCCCAAGCGAGGAGTCGGGCTTGTGGGTTGATGTCCTTGCGCAGCAGCGGGATGATCCCGCCGGCCCAACCCGCAGCAAAAATGACGACGGCGAGTGCAACCTTCAGCCCAAAATCCACGTCAGCGCCCCCGAATCCAGATGAAGCGTCCAGTCGTTGAAGACACCGTCGACAGGTCGACCGGTTCGGAAGCGGTGAGGGGCATCGCAGCAACGTAACGCATTCTGAGAATGATTCTCGTTACGCGGATCGCGTCTCGCCGATCGGAGGAGGCCGAGGCGCTCTCACCGAGCGTGGCAATCTGTCGTGATGTCCATGTGGCCCCGTCGTGTTGGCTTCCTCTCGGCTGTGGTGCTCGTCGCAGTTGCCTGCGGGGATGACCCGGCCGAACCCGAGGCGGACGCAACCACGAACGCGCCGGCAACGGCCGCGCCCGCTGCATCGACCGCAGCAACCACCGATGCACCACCGACCACCGATGCCCCTCCAACCACCGAGACGCCAGTGGCGACCGAGGCTCCGACGACCACCGACGGGGAACCGGAGCCGAGCGACGAGTCTCCGGCTGATCTCGTGGTGGGCGCGTCGTGCTTCGCCGCACCGGCCGACGATGAGGACTTTGGCGTCGAAGTCGACTGCGGCGTGCCACACGATCTGCAGTACGCCGGCAGCATCCCGCCGCCGATCGATGTGCTCCCCGACGACTTCGAGGAAGCCGCCGACGCGCTCAACGGCGCTTGCCTGCCACTCGCCGAAGCGCTCAGTGGGCGTTCATTGTCGGTTCCCGGAGTGATCGTGGCGTTCAATGCGCCCGACGCTGCGCTCGGCGAGCCGCTCACCGGCGAGGTGGAGTGTTATGCCGGCGGATCTGGCACTGACCTGCTCGTTGCGCAGATGACCGAGGTCGGTGCCGAGGCGGCATACGGCGACGGTCGGATCATCGCCGACTTCGAGCCGGGAACCTGCTTCGTGTTCCTCGGCGACTCCTTTGACATCGGGGTGGTCAGCGAATGCGACGCCGAGGGCGCACTGGTGTTCATCGGCAGCTTCGTGGCCGACCCGGGTCCCTACCCGGGCGACGATGCACTACGTGCGCTCCGCAACGAGCGCTGCCCAGAGATTCTGGCGAACGAGCCGTCGCTCTCCGTGGTCGCAGACTCCCTCCTTGGCACCATTCCCGATCGG
>JBCBSO010000184.1:0-7684 GCA_039819205.1 Actinomycetota bacterium | reverse complement strand
GTCGTCGTCGCGCAGCACCACGAATCGCGCCGGCTGCCGGTTGGTGCCCGACGGTGCACGTGTGGCATGCCACAAGATTGTCGACAAATCGTCGTCGGGAATCGGGTCTGGAGCGATGCGCCGGATCGCTCGCGTGGTGGCGATTCCCTCGAGGAGCGTGATCGATGGGTCGGTCATCAGCCGACCCGCCCTGCGGTCGAGCTCCGATGCCAGCCGATCGCACTCATCGCGAGACCATAGGCACCGCGGCGGCCTGGCCGCAGCGTCGGGCCGCGCCATGACGCCCCACCGACCATGACATCTCACTCACGCTGAGGACTTCGATGAGCGACGACCCCCTGATCTACGAGAAGCGCAACGACGGAGTGGCCATCGTGTCGACCAACGACGACCCGCTCAACCGGATGACGCTCGACTACGTGGCCGCGCTGTCTGAGGTTGTCGACGACATCGCCGCCGACGACTCGATCCGTGCGTTCGTCATCACTGCGGAAGGCACCGCCAACTTCTCGGTGGGGATGAACCTCAAACAGTTGCCAGAGGGCATCCAGCGGGCCGGCAGCATCGACGCGTTCTTCGATCAACGCCTCGACCTCATCGACCGCATCGAGAGGATGGGCAAGCCGTCGGTGGCCACGCTGTTCGGCAACTGCTTGGGCGCCGGGATCGAGCTCCCGCTTGGATGCACGTTCCGGCTCGCGGCCGCAGAGGGCGCCTCGATCGGCCTGCCGGAACTCGAACTCGGATCCACGCCGGCGTGGGGCGGCAGCGCGCGATTGGCAAAGACGGTGGGACGCGTGCACGCGCTGGACATGATCCTCCGCGGCAAACGGCTGAGCGGTCCCGAGGCGCTTTCGATCGGTCTCGTTCACGAGGTGTGGCCCATCGAAGATCTCAAAGATCGGGCGACCGCGTTGGCGTTGCAGATGGCTGCTCAACCGCGTCTTGCGGTGCGAGGCATGCTCGACGCGCTGGACGACAGCGAGTCGAAGACGCTCGACGAGCTCCTCGCGGCGGAGCGCGCCGCGATCCACGCCACGATCGGTTCCGCCGATGCGCGCGAGGGAATGATGGCTTTCTTGGAGAAGCGTCCGCCCGTGTTCAATCGCGAGGACGAGGGCGGACCCGTGATGTAACGCTGCGCAGCGTGGCCGCCCGGCCGTCGGCGGTTTGGGCCTGGATCGTGTAGAAGCTGGCTTCGCGGGCGAGACGCTGGCCGGGGTGGTCGAGATCCATCGCCCGGCCGCCAGCGGCAGCGACAGCGGCGGTCGTCGCCGCCTGCGCCAGCAACAAGCACGACGCGCGGTGATCGGATGCCGTAGCGATCCACGACTCGCGATCGCCCGTCACTCCGTCGACCAGATCGCCGGTCAGCTGGCGGTCTCGCTGCCACGCGCGATCGATGGCGGCGGCGAGGCCGTTCGCGGCGTCCTGTGCGTGATCGTCCTCGATTGTGCGCATGGTCGCCGTCGCCCGCTCCGCAACTCCCAGCGTTGCCGGCTGTCCGATTGCGCTCCGTTCCCGATCGGCGGTCAGCCAGCGGCTGTGGTCGTCGAGCCCGATCACATCGCCATCGGCAACTTCGCACCCATCGAACCGCAGTGCCACCGTGCCGGTGGACCCGAGCACCGCGAGGTGCAGCGGGATCGACGTGATGCCCGGCGGGTCACCATCACGTCCGGCGCCGGGGACCATCACCTTGACGAGCGTGCCGTCGGCGGCGACTGCGTAGATCGAGAACCGCGGCGCAATGCCCCACGAGGTGGCCCAGGGTGCGAACCCGTCGAGGCGCCATCCATCCGGTGTTCGTGTCGCCCGCACAGCGGGTTCGCCGCGACGACGGACGTGGGCGAACGCCGTCCCGCAGATCACTTCGCCGGCGCACATCTGCTCGATGAGCCCGTCGCGCAGTGCGGCATTGTCGGACGCGGCGATGTCGCGCACCACGCCGTGATGCTGCACCCACACGAAGAACGTTGCGCCGCAGCCGCCGCCGACGGTTGCAATTACCCTGCGGGCGCCGATCGGGTCGAGGGCCAGCCCACCGAACTCGGATGGACCGGCGATGCCGAACAGCCCGCCCGCAGCCAACGCGTCGAGGCCGTCGTGCGGCAGGGCGCTGGCACGGTCACGTTCCTGAGCATGGGGAAACAGCACGTCGTCGGCGATCTCGGCCGCGCGCTCGATCGCCACATGGGTGAACGCAGGGGAGGTCATCGCCGCCGACCATATGCGGGCGTTACGCGCAGGTGCTACCGGGCGATCGGTGGAGGAACGGCGCCGTACCGCCACACTTGAGGGAACTTCTCGACCTCGACCGACGACAGGCAAGGCAATGGCCAATCGCACCAAAACCCGATCCACCCCAGCCTCCACTCCCGCCGACTCGTCGGGCGGTCGCCCAGTGGTGGCAATCGCCATCATCGTGGCGATCGTGATCGCGGTGGCGGCGATCATCGCGATCGCCGTCACGTCCGGTGGCGACAGCGACACCGAAGGACTCTCCCAGACCCAAGACGTCGAGATCAGTGGCTCGGCGCTCCCGCCGCTCACCGATGGCGGCGACGATCCGGCGATTGGCCTCCCAGCGCCGTCGATCTCGGGCCAGAGCTTCGACGGCACGCCCGTGCGCGTCGAACTCGGACAACCGACAATGCTCGTGTTCCTGGCGCACTGGTGCCCGGTATGCCAGCGCGAAGTGCCCGAGTTGGTCGCCTGGGAGGCGGCCGGCGGGGTGCCCGACGGGGTGCAGGTCATCGGTGTGGCCACGGCCACCGACCAAGGCGCGCCAAATCATCCGCCGTCGAGCTGGCTCGAGGGTGAGGACTTCCCGTTCCCGGTGATCGCCGATGACGATGCCGGCAGCTTGGCGACCGCCCTCGGCCTCCCGGCCTACCCGTACTACGTGCTCCTCGACGAGAACGGGCGCGTGGTTGCTCGCGGCACCGGCGAGACGCCCCCCGACCAGCTGACCGCGCTGGCCGAGCAGGCACTGACCGCGTGATCGAAAGCGATCTCACCACGACGGCCTCGCCGGCCGTGGTCCACGAGTTGCTCGTCGACGTCGATTCGTGGCGGCTGTGGTCCCCGCACATCGCGTCGGTTGAGTCGTCCGACGCGCGGATCGATGTGGGCTGGGCGGGACGTACCCGGGCGTTCTTCTCGCCGCTGTCGACGGCGATGGTCGTCGACGAGGTGTACCCCGACGGTGGGTACGACTGGCACTCAACCCTGGGTCCGTGGAAGCTGCGCTACCGGAACCGGGTCGAGCACGCCGACGGCGGTGCGCGGATCCGCTTCTCGGCTGGTCTCGACGGACCACTGTCGAGCATCCTTCAACTGATCGTGTCGCCGATCTCGGCGTTTGGTCAACGTCGGCGTATCCGCCGCCTCGCCCATCTCGCCGAAACCGTCGAACGCCGCCTCACCGGCCACTGATCTCACCGAAATCCCGGGGATTTCCGGCGCGAGACGCCCGATTCCGCGAACAGAACCGCAGCGACGGTCAGCTCTCGCCCATTGTGAGTTCGCGTACGCGGGCGAGCAGCACATCGAGAGCGGGGCGGTTGAGCCCGCCTTCTGGGATGATCACGTCGGCGTGGCGCTTGCTGGGCTCGATGAATCGCTCGTGCGCCGGTTTCACCGTGGCCAGATACTGATCGATCACGTACTCCGCTGTGCGCCCACGCTCGGCCTGGTCGCGCTGCAGTCGCCTGATGAGCCGGACGTCGGCCGCGGTGTCGACGAAGATCTTCAGGTCGAACCGGTCGCGCAGCGCCCGATCCCACAGCACGAGAATGCCGTCGACCACGACGATCCGTGCCGGGGACACCGTGCGCACCTCCCCACTGCGGCGGAACTCGGCGTAGTCGTAGACGGGGACCGGCACCGATCCGCCGTTGGCGAGCGCGGCGATGTGGTCGTTGAGCAGCGGCCAGTCGAACGCGTCCGGGTGGTCGTAGTTGATGAGCTTGCGCTCCTCGATCGGCAGATCGATGCGGTCGAGGTAGTACGAGTCGAGCTCGATCAGCGACAGGTGCTCGGGGCCGGTCAGATCGACGAGCCGTTCGGCGATCGTCGTCTTGCCCGAGCTGCTCCCGCCGGCGACTCCGATGATGAACGGGCGATCGTCCACGGCGCCGCAGACTATGTCGTCGCCCGCCCGGACGTCACCCCGCAACGATCGAAGCAGCCTCGCGCGCCAGGGGGTACTTGTATCGCACCGCCGGGCCGGGCAACCTTGGCCGGTGCTCAGCGAACGTGCCGCAGCGATGCTCGACTTCGAACGAGCGTGGTGGAACAACGACGAACCCCGCGAGCAGGTGATTCGCGCGCGCTTTCAGTGCTCGCCGGACGAATATCATGCCGAGCTAACCAAGGTGCTCGACGATCCCGAGGCCCTCGAACACGACCCACTCGTGGTACGACGGTTGAAGCGGATGCGTCTTCGGGCGCGCAAAGCTCGGCTCGATGCAGCGTCGGGGACGGGAAGGGAGCACGGATGAGCAACGAAGACCCCACAGGCGGTACCGGAGGAACGCGCCGATCACCGCGCCAGGGCGTGGGCGGGTCGCCGCTCGGGTCGACGCTGAGCATCGTGCTCGCCGTGGTTGCCGTGGTCGCCGGCTTTCTCATCTTGCGCAACATCACCGACGACGGTGGTGGCAGCTCGGTCGATCCCGGCGGCGACACCGCCGAGACGACAACCACACTTGCGGGCCCCACGACCACAACCGAGCCGGCGGTGACGACCACCACGCTGACGCTCGAGGGCGCAACCGTCGTCGTGGCCAACGCCAGCGGGGTGTCGGGCTCGGCGGGTCGGATGACCGAAGCGCTCGAGGCTGCAGGCTTCACGATGGGTGAGGCGACCAACTCCACCGAACGCGTCGACGATTCGTTGATCTATTACGACCCGAGCGTCGCCGCAGCCCAGGCGGTGGCGAACTCGGTGTCGATCGTGATGGGTGGGCCCGATGTGGCCACCGTGCCCGAGCCGCCACCGGTCGACGGCGGCGACCTCGGCGATGCCGGAGTGCTCGTTCTGCTCGGAGTGAACCAGGCCGACCAGACCCTGGCCGAGCTGCAAGGGAACGCGGAGACCACGGAAACAACGACGGCCACTGGCACGTCGCCCGAACCATCGGGCTCCACGACGGCCACCACCGTCGCCACCGAGACCACCGTCGCCACCGAGACCACGGTGTCGGGCTGACGTCGAGCTAACTCGACGCACCGCTACGAGCGAGCGTCGTCGAGGATCAACTTGGCGGCGGTCTCGATCGCATCGAGCGGTTGTGCCGTCGCCCGCTCCACACCGACGAGTTCGGTCAGCGACACGACCTCGAGGTGCGCAGCTGCGGCACGCCGTGCAGGGTCCTCGAGATCGTTGCGCCACCCAGGAACGACGTCACCGACGATCGCGGCGCAGGGCACGTCCGCCTCGAGCGCCATCTCCGCGAGTCCACCGACCACCTTGCCGGCGAAGCTCGTTGCATCGAGCTGCCCCTCGCCGGTGATGATCAGCTCGGCGTCATCGAGGTGATCGAACAGGTCGACCTCGTCGGCCACCAGCTCGACGCCGGACACGAGTTGGCCCCCGAGCGCAGCGAGCGCACCGCCGAGTCCGCCAGCCGCACCCCCGCCGGGTAGGGCCCGGACGTCGACGGCGAACTCTTCGGTGTACATCTGGGCCACCCGCTCGAGGCGCCGTGCCAACAGCTGGACGTGCGCACTGGTGGCACCCTTCTGCGGCCCGAACGTGGCCGCAGCGTCGACGAACGTCGTCTCCACATCGCACGCCCCGATCAACTCCACCCGCTTTGTTCGAGCAAGCGCGGTGACCGCCCGCACCGCGCCGAGTCCGCCATCGGTTGTCGCTGATCCGCCGAGGCCGACGATGATGCGTGTGGCCCCTGCGTCGAGCGCCTTGTCGATCAGCTCGCCGGTTCCGGTGGTGGACGCACCGATCGGGTCGTTGCCCGCTGCGCCACCGGCGACTACCAGGCCGCTTGCGGTGGCCATCTCGATCACGGCGGTGCCGTTGCGCAACAACCATGCCGCTTCGACCGGATCGCCGAGCGGCCCGGTCACCGTGGTGACGCGATTGGCGCCGCCGAGCACTTCGATCAAGCCGTCGCCACCGTCGGACATCGGCAGCTCGACGCAGTCGCGCCCGGCCTCCCAGCAGGCGTGGCCGATGGCGGCCGCTGCCCGCGGGGCGCTCGCAGTACCTTTGAACGCGTTCGGTGCTGCGACCACGAGGCCTTGGCCCATCGGCGGGGACGTTAGCCCGGGGCCAATCTTGACCGTCGGAGTCGGATTTACGGCGGTAGCGTCTCGCTCATGGCTGTGACCGTTCGCATCCCGACCACCATGCGCCCGCTCACCGGCGGTGACAAGCAGGTCGCTGTCGACTCCGGCACGCTGACGGACGTGATCACCGCACTCGAGGCGGCGCACCCTGGAATGGGCGACCGCCTCCTCGACCCCGAGGGCGGGTTGCGCAAGTTCGTCAACGTGTTCGTCGACGACGACGACGTGCGCTACCTCGATGGACTCGATACCAAGGTGCCCGACGGCATCACCGTGTCGATCATCCCCGCCGTCGCCGGCGGCTGTTTCTAGCGGGCTCGGTCGCCCTGGCGGGCTTCCCCTCGCCTCTGAGCTCCCGGCGTGATGCTCGGGCTCGGTCGCCCTGGCGGGCTCCTGTCGCCTCCCGAGCTCGCGCCCATGGCGCTCGCCCGCCTGCACCTGTGCACGCGATCCGGCACGGCCGGCGGTGCGACCGCTGGGAGCCCGCCTGGCGCGCGGCCGTCCGAGCGTGACGGCCGCGCACGTGAAGTGAGGCCGAGCACGTCTTCACGTTGTTCGTTAGCAGTCTCGGACATAGAGTGCTAGCGGCCCTTTGGTGGCCGGTGTACCCACGTCTGCAACGTCCAACGGAGGACTCCCCAAGATGGCGAAGATGATCGCGTTCGATTCCGATGCCCGTCGTGCACTCGAGGCCGGGATGAACCAACTGGCAGATGCCGTGCGAGTCACGCTCGGCCCGAAGGGTCGCAACGTCGTGCTCGACAAGAAGTGGGGCGCCCCCACGATCACCAACGATGGCGTCTCCATCGCCAAGGACATCGAGCTGGCCGACCCGTACGAGAAGATCGGCGCCGAGCTCGTCAAAGAAGTCGCCAAGAAGACCGACGATGTCGCCGGTGACGGTACGACCACGGCAACGGTGCTCGCCTGGACCATGGTCCGCGAGGGTCTGCGCAATCTCGCCGCTGGTGCCAGCCCGATGGGCCTCAAGCGAGGGATCGAGGCGGGCGTTGCCGCCGCGGTGTCGTCGATCGAGGCCAGCGCCATCGAGGTCGATTCCAAAGATCAGATCGCCCAGGTGGCGGCGATCTCGTCTGCCGATCCCGAGATCGGCCAGGTGATCTCCGATGCGATCGACAAGGTCGGCAAAGACGGCGTGATCACCGTGGAAGAGGGCCAAACCTTCGGCATGGAGATGGACCTCGTCGAGGGCATGCGCTTCGACAAGGGCTACCTGTCGCCGTACATGGTGACCGACACCGATCGCATGGAGGCGGCCTACGAGGACGCATACCTGCTGTTCGTGTCGTCGAAGATCTCGTCGATCCGTGACCTGGTGCCCGTGCTCGAGAAGGTGATGCAGACGGGG
>JBCBSO010000183.1:0-7712 GCA_039819205.1 Actinomycetota bacterium | reverse complement strand
TCGGGCGGGCGCTCGAGGGGCGGCGCCCTGTCGGTGACGGCTGAGCAGCACGGCGTTACATGCTCCGGCGTTTCATGCTGCGGACACCGCCGGCCCGGAATCGCCCGGCATGACACCGCCGGTACATGACTGGGGCACCGCCTCAACGAACCGGTAGCGGGCGGACGGGCCGGTTCGCATCGACGGTGCCCCAGAAGGGGTCGAGTTCGAGCGCCGTCACTCCGAGGTGTCTCACCAGGTTCCTCACCACGGAGTGTGGGTGCTCGATCATCGAGCGTTTAAGTTGTTACGAACACATTACGACACGTCGCGGCGTTTCGTCAAGACGCTCTTCAAGATGTCACTCGCCGTGTCAGATAGAACGCACCGAGCGCGTGCATGGTGCGCCTGGTATCGGTCTGGTGGGGCGCTGTGGGCGCGGTGTGGCGCCGCCGCTGTCGGTCGCTCAGACGGTGCGCAGGATCGCCGCGTCGCCCTGGCCGCCGCCGCCGCACAGGCCGACCGCACCGACGCCACCGCCGCGGCGGGCCAACTCGTGGAGCATCGTCAGGGCCAAGCGGTTGCCGCTCATCCCGATCGGGTGACCGAGGGCGATCGCCCCGCCGTTGACGTTGACGATCTCCATGTCGACTTCGAGCTCGGCCACCGAGTGCAGCCCGACTGCGGCAAACGCTTCGTTGATCTCGATGAGGTCAAGGTCGCCCACGGCGATGCCGGCCTTCTCGGCGGCCTGCAGGATGGCCCGACTCGGCTGGTGCAGGAGCGAGGCGTTGTCGGGGCCGGCGACCATGCCGTACGACACGAACTCGCCCAGCGGGTTGATGCCGCGGCGCTCGGCTTCGGCGTGCGACATCATCACGATGGCGCTTGCCCCGTCGGACAGCTGGGAGGCGTTGCCGGCGGTGATCGTGCCGTCGGACTGGAACGCGGGGCGCAGCTTGCCGAGGCTCTCGGCGGTGGTGCCGGGCCGCACGCCCTCGTCGTGCTCCACGAGTAGTGGATCGCTCTTGCGTTGCGGCACGCTCACCGGGGCGATCTCGTCGGCCAGCCGGCCGTCCTTGATTGCGTTGGCCGCACGCTCGTTGCTCAGTGCGGCGAGTTCGTCTTGCGCGGCGCGGCTGATCGTGTCGCTCGTGTAGCGGTCGGTGCCGAGGCCCATGAGGCACGCGTCGAAGGCGCACCACAGGCCGTCGGCGATGATCGCATCGCGCAGTTCGGTGTTGCCGTAGCGGAACCCGCCGCGCGCTCCGTCGGCCAGGTACGGCGCGTTGGTCATCGACTCCATGCCGCCGGCCACAACGATGTCGGCCTCACCAGCGGCGATCATCTGATTGGCGAGGTACACCGAGTTCAGCCCGGACAAGCAGACCTTGTTGACGTTGATCGAGGGAACGTTCATTGGGATGCCCGCATTGACGGCGGCTTGGCGGCTCGGCACCTGGCCCTGGCCGGCCATCAGCACCTGGCCCATGATCACGTGCTGCACTTCTTCGGGGGCGACGCCGGCGCGTTCGAGTGCGGCAGAGATGGCAACGCCGCCGAGGTCGGCGGCCGAGAACGAGGCGAGGGCACCGCTCAACTTCCCGATTGGGGTGCGGGCGCCCGCGGCGAGAATGGATCCGGGAGAGCTCATGAGCGCACCGTACCGCTTTTGAGCCGATCGTTACCGATCGGTAGCGTCCGCGGTATGGACGCCATCCTCGACGCCATTCAGACCGGAGCCAGCGGCGAGGAGATCGCCAACCTGCCGCTGCCCGAGAGCTACCGCGCGGTGTACGTGCACCGCGACGACACGGAGATGTTCGACGGCGTCGAGTCGTGGGATAAGGACCCGCGCAAGTCGCTGCGCATCGGCGAGGTCGACGTGCCAGAGCTGGCTCCCGACGAGGTGTACATCGCGGTGATGGCGTCGAGCATCAACTTCAACACGGTATGGACGTCAATCTTCGAGCCACTGCCCACCTTCGGCTTCCTCGACCGGATGGGCCGGCAAAGCGAGTGGCACAAACGCCATGCGCTGCCGTACCACGTCGTTGGCTCCGATGCATCGGGGGTGGTCGTGCGCACCGGCTCGGCCGTGCGCAACTGGAAGGCGGGCGACCGCGTCACCGTGCACTGCAACTACGTCGACGACCAGGATCCGAGCGCACACAACGACTCGATGCTTGCCACCAACCAGCTGATCTGGGGGTTCGAGACCAACTTCGGGGCGCTCGCCGACCTGGCGGTGGTCAAGGCCAATCAGTTGATGCCCAAGCCGACGCACCTGTCGTGGGAAGAGGCCGCGGTCAACGGCCTCTGCTCGGCGACGTCGTACCGGATGATCGTCGGCGATCACGGGGCACGGATGAAGCAGGGCGACAGCGTCCTCATTTGGGGTGCCACCGGCGGTATCGGCGGATACGCCGTGCAGTACGTGCTCAACGGCGGCGGCACCCCGATCGGCGTCGTGTCGTCGCCCGAGCGCGCCGAGCTGCTCAACAAGATGGGCTGCGAAGCGGTGATCGACCGGCGCGCCGAGGGGTACGAGTTCTGGGCCGACGAGCACACTCAGAACGAGTCGGAGTGGCGTCGCTTCGGCAAGAAGATCCGCGAGCTGAACAGCGGTCGAGACGTCGACATCGTGTTCGAGCACCCCGGTCGATCCACGATGGGCGCGTCGATCTTTGCGGTGAAGCGCGGCGGCACCGTGGTCACCTGCGCGGCCACGTCGGGCTACATGGTCGAGTTCGACAATCGCCACTTCTGGATGAAGCTGAAGAACCTCATCGGTTCGCACTTCGCCAATTACGAGGAGGCCTGGGCGTCGAACCAGCTGCTGTCCGACGGCCGGATCCAGCCGTTGTTGACCAAGACATACACCCTCGATCAAACCGGCGAGGCCGCGCTGGCGGTCCATCACAACGAGGCCGAGGGCAAGCTCGGCGTGTTGTGCCTTGCCCCCGAGGAGGGTCTGGGCATCGACGATCCCGAGAAGCGGGCGGCGATCGGCGAGGACAAGATCACGATGTTCCGCGCCGACTGACCGAAACTGTCGCGATATCCGGCGCGCGGCGCCGGGAATCCCCGGTTTTTGGGCGGGCTGACCGAAATTGTCGCGATATCCGGCGCGCGGCGCCGGGAATCCCCGGTTTTTCGGGAGGACGTCGGCCGGGGCTGGCATGCTGCGGGGCGTGGGCGAGCTGGCCGCTGTGTTGTGGGACCTCGACGGGACGCTGATCGACAGCGAGCCGTACTGGATCGCGGGGGAGTACGCCCTTGTCGAACATCACGGCGGCACCTGGACCGACGAGGACGCGCACGCCGTTGTCGGATTCGACCTGCTCGACGCGGCACGCGAGATCAAGCGCCGCTCGGGCATCCCGCTGTCGCCGGCGGAGATCGTCGACCACCTGATGCTGGAGGTGCGCGACCAGATCAATGCGCACCTGCCGTGGCGGCCAGGGGCGATCGAGTTGCTCGCCGAGTGTGGTGCCGCTGGCGTGCCGTGTGCCCTGGTCACGATGTCGTGGCGGCCGATCGCCGATGCGGTCGCCGCCGCGGTGCCGCCCGGGTCGTTCGCCGCCGTCGTTCCCGGCGACGAGGTCGCCAAGGGCAAGCCGGATCCGGAGCCGTATCTCGCCGCTGCCAGGTTGCTCGGGGTCGATCCGCACGACTGCGTCGCCATCGAAGACTCGCCGACCGGTGTTGCCGCGGCGCTCGCTGCTGGCTGTGCGACGCTGGGGGTCCCCCATGTCGTCGACATCGCCCCCACCGACGGACTCACGCTCGTCCCCAGCCTTGACGGAATCGGACTTGACCAGCTCCGCGCCCTCATCGACGGCTGACGCTGCGCCGGACGAGCCGGACGACACGCCGCGGCCGACGCTCGAGCATCTATGGCGACGATGGGGGCCTGCGGTTGCGCTGGTCACCACGATGATCGCCGTTGCCGCAATCGGCATCGTGGTCATCAGCAGCAATGACGGTGGCACGCCGGCGCCCAAACCCGACATTCCCCTCGACGCCTGGGCCCCGTACTGGGGTCTCGACGATTCGCTGGCCGAGTTCGACGACCGTGTCGGTTCGATGCGCGAGGTATCGCCCTTCTGGTTCAACGCCACCGGTGTCGGATCGATCGAGGTCGACCCCAACACGCCCGTCGCTGACGCCGAGGCGTGGCTCGACATCGCCCGATCGTCTGACGCGGCCGTGATCCCGTCGATCGTCGACTCGCTCCCCGCCGGGGAGATGGCGGCGATTCTCGCCGACCCCGTCACGCGCACGGCGCACGTCGAAACGCTGCTCGGTTTCGCCGACGAGGGCGACTACGACGGGCTCGACATCAACTATGAACAGTTTGCCTTCGCCGACGGGCGAGACACCTGGGAGGCGACCCGTCCGAATTGGGTGGCCTTCATCGAGGAGTTGTCGGTAGGGCTCGAGGCCGATGGACGGACACTCACCGTGAGTATTCCTCCGGTGTATGACGCAGAGCAGACGGGCGACTCGGGCTTCTGGGTGTACGACCACGGGGCGATCGCCGAGTACGTCGATCGCATCCGCATCATGGCCTACGACTTCTCAGTCGGCGATCCCGGCCCGATCGCCCCGCTCGAGTGGGTCGAGACGGCGATCACCGGCACGTTGGCCGCAACCGACGCCCCCGATCGGCTCGTGCTTGGCCTGCCGGCGTATGGGCGCAACTGGCCGATCGCCACCGAGGGTGAGTGTCCGCCCGACGACACACCGGGTCGGACCACGGTGACGGCGCGCAACGTCGACGACCTCGTCGCCCGCCGGTCCGCGCTGCCCCAGCGCAACGACGCCACCGGCGAGTGGTTCTTCGAGTACGACCTCGAGCTCACCGATGGCACGAATACCTGCGTGCAGACTCGCCGTGTGCACTACGTCGATGGCGACGGGATCGCCGAGCGGATGGACCTCGCTCGGGAGTATCAGCTCGATGGTGTGGCGCTGTGGGCACTCGGGTTCGACAGCCCCGCGGTGTGGGATGCGATCCTGCCGACGGTGAGCGACACGGCGTCGTCGACCACGGGGCCATGAACCGCAGCGGTGTCGAGACCGCGGACCGGATCGACGTGCACAGCGGACGGGTGTTGTTGCCCGACGGTGTCCGGCGGGCCGATCTGTCGATCGTCGACGGGCGCATCGCCGCCATCGGCGACGACGCGGGCGAGGAACGCGCCCCCGACGCATCCCATATCGACGAGAGCGGTGGCGGCCGCGCCGAGCTCGGTACGCAGGTCATCGATGCCTCCGGGATGATCGTCACCGCCGGCTTGATCGACCTGCAATGCAACGGTGCCGGTGGCGTCGACTTCACCGGCGAGCCGACGGCGATGGCTGCTGCCGCGGAGGTGCTCCCAGCCTTCGGTGTCACCTCATTTCTGCCGACCGTTGTGACTGCGCCAACGGGCGCGCGCCGGGCGGCGATCGAGGCGATGGGGGCGTACGAGCACTCGGTGGGCGCGCGGCCGCTCGGGTTGCACTTCGAGGGACCGGCGCTCTCGGCGGAGTGCCTCGGTGCACACGATGCGCGCTACCGGCGTGATCCCGGCGAGCTGCGGTCCGAGATGGCCGAGTGGATCACTGGCCACGTCGCACTGGTCACCATGGCCCCCGAGCTCGATGATGCCGGCCGGATGATCGCCGAGTTAACCGCCGGCGGCGTCGCCGTGTCGGCCGGTCATACAGCGATGAGCTTCGACGACCTGGCGACGGCCAAGCGCAATGGGTTGCGCAGCGTCACGCATCTGTTCAACGCGATGACGCCGTTCGCCCATCGCGCTCCCGGAGCGGTCGGCGCGGTGCTCGCCGACGCCGACGTTGTCGCTGGTCTGATCTGTGACGGCATCCACGTCGACCCGGTCGCGGTGCGTGCCGCTTGGCGTGCGCTTGGGCCAGGCCGTGTCGTGTTGGTGTCGGATGCGTCGGCGCCGCTGGGCCGACCGTACGGGCGCTTCCAACTCGGACGCCGCGAGCTGATCCACGACGACACCGGTGTACGCACTGCCGACGGCACACTCGCCGGCAGCGCCCTTCCGCTCGACCGCGCGGTGCGCAACCTGCGCGACTTCACCGGCTGTGACTGGACCGATGCGGTTCGAGCCGCCACCGCGACCCCTGCCGACCTGTTGGGCCGGCGCGACATCGGCCGTATCGCGACCGGTGCGCGTGGCGACCTGGTCATCTTCGACGATGCGCTGCATCCTCGATTGGTCGTGGTGGACGGACGCATCGTCTTTCGAGACGACCGGTGGACGGAGGCCCGATGGAGGTCGTGATCGTTCCCGACAGCGTCGCGATCGCCGAGATCGGTGCCGAGATCGTCGCGGCGCAGGTCGCCGCGCAGCCCGGGTCAACACTCGGTCTGGCCACCGGCAGCTCGCCGTTGGGCACCTACCGGGTGCTGATCGAGCGCCACCGGGCGGGCGAGCTGTCGTTCGCCAACTGCGCGGCGGTGATGCTCGATGAGTATGTCGGCCTCGACACGGATCACCCGCAGTCGTACCGCGCCGTGATCCGGCGGGAGTTCGTCGACCACATCGACGTGCCACTCGACCGGCTGCACAGCCCCGACGTTGGCGCCGCCGATCTCGCTGCCAGTTGCGCTCGTTACGACGCCGTGGTCGCCGAGCTCGGCGTGGATGTACAGCTGCTCGGAATCGGATCCGACGGCCACCTCGCGTTTAACGAGCCCGGGTCGTCGCTCGGCTCGCGGACGCGCATCAAGACACTGACCGACCAAACGCGAATCGACAACGCCCGGTTCTTCGCCGCGCTCGAAGAGGTGCCGCGCCACGTCGTGACCCAAGGTCTCGGCACGATCCTGGACGCTGCGCACCTCGTGCTGCTGGCGTCAGGCGAGGCCAAGGCCGCACCCATCGCGGCTGCGGTGGAAGGCCCCGTCACCGCGATGTGCCCCGCATCGATAGTGCAACACCACCCGCACGTCACCGTGGTGATCGACGAGCCCGCAGCGGGCCAACTCGAGCGGGCCGCCTACTATCGCGAAACGCTCGCTCACAAGCCGGCCTGGCAGCGATTCTGAGAACACGCGCAAGCCGGCGCGACCGTCAGCGATCGTCGTGACATCGCTGCCACCACGAGTGCGGTTGTCGGTCGATCAGCGCTGCGCGACGGCTCGTACGACGACCCCCACCGCCAACACGCCGACCCCCGAGGCGACGACGGCCGGGGGCAATGCGCCGACCAGCACGATGCAGCCAACCAACCCGAGCCACGCGATCCACCGTGGCCAACGGCGCTGGTCGGGAGTGAGCGTGAGAGCTGCGACGTTGGTCACCGCGTAGTACGTCAGGACCGCCACGCCAGAGAGCGCGATGGCGTCACGCAGGTCGACGACAACGACGAGCAGAATCACGACCACGGTGACCGTGAGCTCGGCACGAATCGGCAGCGATCGGGTGGTGTCCACGTGGGCGAGCGCATGCGGTAGCTCGTGGTTGCGGGCCATTGCCAGCGATGTTCGAGACACTCCAGGGATCAGGTTGAGGAGCACGCCGAGCGCAGCGATCCCTGCACCGATGCGTACCAGCCCGGCGAGCGCATCGCTTCCGGCGACCTCGGCGACCAGCCGGAGCGGCGCGTCGGTGGCCGCGATCAGTCCGGCCGGCACCACGGCGAGGAGGGTCACACCGACAACGACGTACACGACGAGGACGGCCGCCAACGCGCGGGGGACCGCC
>JBCBSO010000182.1:0-7733 GCA_039819205.1 Actinomycetota bacterium | reverse complement strand
CGACGGTGCCCGCATTGCGTTCACGGCCGACGGTCAGGTGTATCTGTGGACGCGTGACGACGTCACGAGCACGGCGTCGATTTCGTTGCTGTCGGAAGCCGCCATCGACATTCCGGCGACCGGGGTGTCCGGAGCCCCGACGATCTCCGCCGACGGCACGCTGGTTGCGTTCCAGTCCGATGCCAGCGACCTTCCGCCGATTGCAGCCGCGGCGTCGGCGACGACACCGGCGGTCGTGTTGTACGACATCGCCGATCCAGCAGCTCCAATCGCCCGCCTCTTGGCCAGCTCGGCCACGTCGCCCGAGTTGGCTCCCGACGGCGGCGCATTGCTGTTCCAACGCGATGGCGCCCTGCAGCTGCTCCGTTCGCTCGACAACGACGAAGGTGACGACTCTCGATTTGCCAGCACCGACGAAGCAGACCTCGCGGCATCGGTGGGAGCCGACGCTGCTGCGCTCGTCCCGGTCGCCGGAGCGCGCATCGCCAATGCCGACTCCGCTGGTGTTGGAAATCGTTCCGTCACCTTCGACGCGCCGGCGCGCACCGACCTGACCGCCGACACCCGCTTTCACACCGAACCGCAGGTGTGGGTGCATGCGGTGTCGGTCGACCCGCCACCGCCCCCGACGACGACCACCACCACTACCACCGAGGCGCCGTCGTCGACCGATACCACCGAGCCGACCGATACCACCGAGGCGACGACGACCACCGGCCCGACCACGACCGTGCCGGGCAACTTCATCATCCCCGGCGACACCGACGACGGCACCGACAATCCGGGTGTGCCGCTCCCCGGTCTCGGCACCATCGATGGCGGGGCGGTCGTGAACAACAGCGGATTCCCAGCCACTGGTAGCAGCGGCTCGGGGAGCAACCCGGTGTTCAGCTCTGGGTCGAGTGGCGGATCGAGTTCGGGGAGTAGCTCCGGCAGCAGCTCGGGGAGTAGCTCGGGCAGTGGATCGAGCACCGCCACGACGACGACCACCACCACGGTGCAACCGACCGTGCAGCCCAGCCCGCTCGAGTTCGCCCCCACGATCATCAACGCCGGCCGGCGCATCGCCACCGCACAGGTGGTCGGGGGTACCTCGACCATCAGCGTCTCGTCCGTGCAGCTCACTCCGAGCGGCGACTTCACCATTGGCAACGATGGCTGCAGCGGGGCCACGGTCGGTAACGGCAGCACGTGCTCGATCGAGGTCGAGTTCGCCCCCACCACCGCCGGTTCGCTCACCGCCGAGCTCACCGTGCAGTTCTCAGACGGGTCGAGCTCGATCGCCACCGTCACCGGCGTCGGTGCACCGACACCCGTGCTGATCGCCGTGCCCGATGTGGTCGTTGCCGGTCAGGTGATTGCGTTGCGCGGCTCGGGCTTTCCTGCCGGTGCGACCGTGGAGTGGCAGTTCGACGGTGTCGCCGAGTCGGGCACCGTCGTGATCGACGAGCAGGGCTCGTTCGCCGACACCATCGTTGTGCTGCCGCGCACGGCGGCGGGCCCGCACACGATCACCGTTGCTGGCCAGGCCGATTTGTTCGGCGACGTGTCGGCGGAGTTGATCGTGGGTGCGCGTAGCGATCGCGACGCCGCGGTGATCGGCCGCCTCGGCCGCTGAGCCGAAGTCGCCGATCAGCTGTCGTCGGCGACGAAACCGAGCAGCGTGGCGCCCACGTCGCAGTTCGTGGCCCCCGGGCCCGGCGTGACGCAATCGACGGTGATGTCGATGGTGCTGCCGGCCGGAAACACGAACGGTGCCACGAAGGCGAAGTCGAGGTCGCGGAAGTTGGCGAGCTCGGACTGTAAGAGCACATCGCCATTGCGGCGCAGTGCCACGGTGCCGACGGCGCCGGTGGGGTTCTGGAACACCACGTCGGTGATCGAGATCTGGACTCCCGAGGCCACTGTCGAACTGGCGCTCGACGTGCTGCCCTGCGCCGGCTCGACGGCCAGGCGGAGGTCGTACGGGCTGCCGAATGGCAGCTCGGCGGCTGCTTCGGCAGCTGCTTCGAACTCGGCGAGCCGCAGGTCTTGCTCGGCGCGGTCGCGGGCGAGTGCTTCGGCCGCAGCGTCGTCGGCGGTGTCGGACACCCAGGGTGCGAGGAAACCGAACCAGATGATCAACCCGAGCAGTGTCGCCAGTGCCGCCCCGGCCACGGCCGGACCGACCCACGGCCGAATACGCGGCAGTTGCTCGTAGGTGCCGTGCAATTCATGCGTGGCGGCGTCGCTGCCGGTCGCCGTAATCAACAGCTCGTGCTCGCGTGGGCTGCCGGTCCAGAACTTCTCGGTTGGCAGGACTTTCAGCTCGGCGGTGCCGGTGCTGCTCGGGTCGGCGGTGACCACCGTGGTCGTGAGCACGGCCTGGCTCCCCGCCGATGCAGTGGCCAGCATCTCGACAGCAACAGGCACGTTGCCGGTGTTCTCCACATCGACGCGGTGTCGGCCGACGGATCCCGAACGCGAGCGTTCGGGCACCAGGCGCAGCGTGTACTCGGTCCATGGGAGGACTTCGATCGCCGCGGCTGCAGTGGTCAACTCCTCGTCGCCGGCACGCACCTCGACGAGCGCTTCGTGATCTCCGGCGACGACGGCCGGCCCGATGTCGACCAGTACCGGCACTTCGAAGGTCTCCCCAGCATCGAGGTGCACGGTGTCGGATTGGGCCGAGGTGATCGACGAGAGCGTGCCGGCTGGGGTGATCGTGACGAGTTGGCCCTCGGCGCCGTCGTTGGAGAGGCGTAGCGACAGCCCGGCCGCGCTTCCGGTAGATGACGTGACGCGCTCGGGGTGCAGCGTTGCGGTGACCGCCATCTGTGGAACGGTACCGCAGCGATAGCCTGAAAAGATGGCTGCTACCCCCACCGGTCCAGGTCCCGTAATGCTCGAAGGTGGCTTCGACCCCCGTTCGGCCGTGTTCGATCGCCTGCTCAAGAACCGCGTCGTCATGCTCGGCTCCGAGGTCAACGACGACATTGCCAACCAAATCTGCGCCCAGTTGTTGTACCTCGAGGGCGAGGATCCCAATGCCGACATTTGGCTCTACATCAACAGCCCCGGCGGGTCGGTGACGGCGGGGATGGCGATCTACGACACCATGCAGTTCGTCGGCTGCGACGTCGCCACGGTCTGCCTCGGGCTGGCCGCGTCGATGGGCCAGTTCCTGCTCACTGCAGGCGCCGACAGCAAGCGGTACACGCTGCCCAACGCGCGGATCATGATGCACCAGCCGCTGGCGGGCCTGCGCGGCCAAGCTGCCGACATCGCCATTCAGGCCGAGCAACTGCGGTACACCAAGCGGCGGATGGCCGAGCTGATCGCCGAACACTCGGGCCAAACCCTCGAGCAGATCCAGGCGGATAGCGAGCGCGACCGCTGGTTCACCGCCGAAGAGGCCAAGGAATACGGCCTCTGCGACGAAGTGATCATCCGCCGCGGCGAAATCTGATCGAGCTGCGAGTTCCGCCGAGTTGCCGCTGAGCTAGGGGTTCTGCGGAACGATCGTGGCCACCGGTCCGATGTCGACCGCGCAGTTCTCCATCAGCCAGCGGTCGACTGCGGCCGCGGCGGACTCCGACGAAAGAATCGCGGCGATCGCCGCCTGCTCAGACTGTTCGTCTCCGGGAATGACGGCGCTGGCGGTCTCGTAGGCCTCGACGAGCTGATCCCACTCGGCTTCGATCGCCAGTGGGGCGAAGGTGCCGATCTCCCGGTACAGCTCGAGTAACGCGTCGATGTCGGTGGTGGTCTGAATGTTCGGCTGCGTGAGCGCACCGGAGTTGGCTGCCACTTCGCCGCAGAAGCGCGCTGCGTCGCCGGCATCGTCGTCATCGTCGAGGAGCCCGCAGCCGGCACCCAGCACACAAACGAGCAGCGCAGGCACGACGGGAGCGATCGTCCGGCGCGGCACGGGCGCATTGTGGCACGGGGCCCGGTACGGTTGGTGGCGCATCGGCGCCAGCGGTCGCACGGATCGGCAACGGGGGCAGCTGACGCGATCGGCCTGGGGCCCCGACTCCGTACTGACGCCTGCGCGTCGTCTCGCACTGGGGGCTCGATGTACTCCTCCATCTCCACCGCCATGGTCGTCGGTTCGGCTGGCCATGCGATCACCGTCGAGGTTCAGGTCGCCAGCGGCCTGCCCGGCTTCCACATCGTCGGTCGCCCGGACGGGGTCGTTCGTGAGGCGCGCGATCGACTGCGCGGCGCGTTCTACAGCAGCGACGAGCCCTGGCCGAAGACCAACACCACGCTCAACCTCGTGCCAGCGACCGAGGTCAAGACCGGCTCGGCACTCGATCTGGCCATGGCCGTCGGCATCTTGGTCGCCGACGGCCAGGTCAACGCCGCCGACGTTCGTGGGCTGGCATTCATCGGCGAACTCGGGCTCGACGGCTCGATTCGCCACGTGCTCGGCGTGGCGCCGATGGTCGCCGCACTCGGACCGATCGATGTGGTGGTTCCGAGCGCCTCGTACCTCGAAGCGAGCATCGCTGCACACGGCGACGTGCGTGTCGCCGATGATCTGCCCTCGCTCCTCGCAGTGCTGCGCGGGCTTCGCCCGTGGCCCGTTCCGCCACCGCCGCCGCCCACACCGCTGTTCGACGACCCGCTCGATCTGTGCGACGTGCACGGTCAGCAAGTAGCCCGCCACGGTCTGGAGATTGCCGCCGCTGGCGGCCATCACCTGTTGTTCGTCGGTCCGCCGGGAGCGGGCAAGACGATGCTTGCCGCCCGGCTCCCCGGGTTGCTCCCACCGCTGACCAACGACCGTTCGCTTGAAGCGACCATGATTCACTCGGCCGCCGGGCTACCACTGCCGGCGGGTGGATTGGTCACCAGGCCGCCATACCGCGCACCGCATCACACCGCCACGCGCGCGGCGCTCGTCGGCGGTGGATCGCACGCGCTGCGTCCGGGCGAAGTGAGCCTCGCTCACGGGGGCGTGTTGTTCATGGATGAGCTCGCCGAGTTCCAGCCGTCGGTGCTCGACGGGCTGCGACAGCCACTGGAGCTCGGCACGATCACGATCGACCGGGCAGCAGTGCGGGCCACGATGCCTTCGGCGTTCCAGCTGGTAGCGGCGATGAACCCGTGCCCGTGTGGCGGGGGTCCGCCGGGCGCCTGCATGTGCAGCGACGGCGAGCGGCTGCGGTATGCGCGGCGGGTGTCGGGCCCGTTGCTCGATCGCTTCGACCTACGCGTGCCGGTATCGCGACCTGGCGCCGCCGATCTCCTCGACGGCACGCCCGGTGAGTCAACGGCGACGGTGGCCGACCGGGTGCGCGCCGCCCGAGCGGTCGCCGTCGAACGACAGGGCTCGCTCAACGCCATGCTCGGAGCGCGGCGCCTCGACCAGTACGCCGAGGTCGACGAGGCGGCCAAGACGCTGCTGTACGACGAGATCTCGGCAGGTCGACTCAGCGGCCGCGGTTATCACCGCCTCCGCCGCGTTTCCCGCACCATTGCCGACCTGCGGTCGGTGCAGACCGCCGAGCCCGTCGGGGTCGTCGGTGCCGACGACATCGCCCTCGCGCTGGCGATGCGCACACCACTGGGAGCGAGCAGCAGCGGGTGGGCGGCATGAGCGGCTTCGTCGCCGCGCTGGCGGGGTTCGACAAAATGACGGTCGGCCGCCTGCGTATGTTGCTGGATCACCTCGAACCCGAGGTCGCCTACGCCACCGCTGCGGGGCAGCGCACCGCCGACGGCCCGTTGGCCGATCTCCTCGGCCGCAATGCCGACCTCGCGGCTGCGTGGCGGGCCAGCGCAGCGAGGCGCGACCCGCAGCGGTGCGCCGCCGAGTGCCGTCAGCTCGGCATCGTGGTGGTGACCTCGCTCGACGATGCCTATCCCGCCGCGCTGCGGGCCGACCCGTGGCGACCCGCCGCGCTCTTCGTGCGTGGGGATCTGGCCGGTCTCCAGCGACGACGGGTGGCGATCGTCGGCACGCGCAACGCCAGCCAACGGGGACGTGAGCACGCCGCGCGGTTCGCCACCGAGCTCACCGGCGAAGGGGTCACGATCGTGTCCGGTCTGGCCAAGGGGATCGACGCCGCGGCGCATCGCGGTGCGCTCACCGTCGCAGGAGCGCAGCCGGTGGCCATCGTCGGCAATGGGCTCGACCGGCCGTACCCGCGGAGCAACGGCACGCTGTGGGCCGAGGTTGCCGAGCGTGGCGCGGTCGTGTCGGAATGGCCGCCGGGCACGCCCCCCGACGCGTTTCGCTTCCCGCTACGCAACCGCATCATCGCGGCGCTGGCCGAGGCGTTGATCGTCGTCGAGAGTCGCGATCGGGGCGGCAGCTTGATCACCGCGCACGAAGCTGCAAAACGCGATGTCGCCGTGTTCGCTGTTCCAGGAGGGCTCGACCACCCGGCCTCGGTCGGCACCAACGCGCTGTTGCGTGACGGTGCTGCGCCGGCCACCGAGTCGCTCGACATCCTCATTGCGCTTGGCCTCGACGGTCGACGTGCCGCCAACCGTCGCTACGACCCACGGGCGCAGCCGCGCGGGCGCGATCAGCAGGTGGTCGACCGATGCGCTGAAGGTCCGTGCACGCTCGAGATGCTCGCCGGCCAGTTCGATCGTTCGTTGGGCGAGATGGCGCTGGTCGTGGCCAGGCTGGAACGCGACGGGTGGCTGCGCGAGACCGCCGGATGGTTCGAGACACTGCTCGGCTGGGACCCGACGTGATCACGATCGACACCACCATCGACACCACCATCGACACCGCCATCGACACCGCCATCGACACCGTTGTCCCCGCTGAGCAGCACCGAGGGCGCTACGGTCGCCGCCGTGGACGACTGGCGGCTCGACGACTATCTGCGGTCGTTGACGTCGCTGTCCGAGCACACGGTCGCCGCCTACGGCACCGACGTGCGTGGATTCGCCGCGTGGTGTGCGCGCAGCGAGATCCGCACGCCCGAAGCGGTCACGCGTGCGACCGTGCGCCGTTACCTCGCACACCTCACGACTCGCCGGTATGCCCGGCGCACGCTGGCCCGCAAAACCGCCGCGCTGCGACGGTACTTTCGATGGGCGGTGGCCGCCGGTGTTGCCACCGTCGACCCCACCGCTGGCGTATCGGTACCCGCCGGCGACGGCCGCTTGCCGCGTGTGCTCGATCGTCGCGAGCTCAGCCACTTGCTCGACACGCCACCGAACGACGACGAGCCGGAATGGCGGCGTCGGCGCGACGATGCCGTCCTCGAGTTGCTCTACGGCTCGGGGCTGCGCGTTGCCGAGCTCTGTGGCTTGCAGATGTCGTCACTGCAGTTGCGCGAGCGTGCGGCCACAGTGTGGGGAAAGGGCGGCAAAGAACGTCGTGTTCCGCTGAGCGACCCAGCCTCCGACGCGCTCCGTCGATGGCTCGATGTGCGCCGCGACGTGCTGCCGCCCAGTGCCGGCGACATCCTGTTCGGCAACGAGCGCGGCAAGCCGCTGCAACCGCGCGACGTGCGTCGCATCATCGACCGCCGATCCTCGTCACCGACCCACCCACATGCCCTGCGCCACTCGTTCGCCACGCATCTGCTCGACGGCGGCGCCGATCTCCGTGCCGTGCAGGAGCTGCTCGGGCACACCGATGTGGCGACGACACAGCGATACACTCACGTCAGTCGCGAGCGGCTGTCGGCCGTGTACCGCGACACCCACCCGCGAGCATGAGTATCGTCCCCGAAGACGCCGACCTGCAGATGCAGTGGACGCGCTGGCTGAACCGACGC
>JBCBSO010000181.1:0-7767 GCA_039819205.1 Actinomycetota bacterium | reverse complement strand
CAACACCCCGACGCCACCCACCGATGAGCCAAACCCGCACATGCTGCGGGCTCGCTCACCGGACGTCGGGCCCGTACGATTCCGGCGTGGCTCGACCGGTTGTGGCAATGGTGGTGATCGACGCGTTGCCGCATCGCCACGTCGGCCCGGACACCACGCCGCATCTGTGGTCGGTCGCCGAAAGCGGCGCGTTCGCCCCGACCGGGGGTCGCTCGACGTCGGTGTCGGTGACGTACGCCAATCATGCGGCGCTGATCACCGGTGCGCCACCGGCGCAGACGTGGGTCCATGGCAACCACACGTGGGACGGCACCAGCTGGGCCCCGGCCCCGAAGCTCGGTCCACGGGCGGCGACGCTGTTCGATCACGTCGCGGCGATGGGCGGCAGGAGCGCATTCGTCGCCGGCGACCACAAGCTCGTGCACCAAATGGGCGCAACGACCGCCACGCACCACTGGCCTCCCGACGGTCGTATCCCCGCCGAGGCGCCGCGCTGCATCTACGGCTACGCGGCCGACGTCGCCGTGCTCGGCGCGGCGACCGATCTCCTCGCCGACTCGCCACTCCCCGACCTCGTGGTGCTGCATCTCAATGAACCCGACACCGCAGCGCACCACTTCGGACCCGACTCGGCCGACGCGCTCGGCCGCTACCGGGCCACCGATGCGGTCTTTGGCGAATTCGTCGAGTTGCTGCGACAGCAATGGGACGATGTCGTCCTCATCGTGGTGTCCGACCACGATCAAGAGGAGATCACCGACCAGATCGAGGCGCACGGCGGGCGTGCCGGCGTGGAACTGGCGGAGGCACTCGCCGACCTCGACGACGTCAACGTCGCTCACGAGGGCACTGCCGCGCTGATCCATGTCGATCACGACAGCAACGCTGGTGCTGTTCGGGCGCGTGCCGCCGCACTCGATGGCGTGGAGGGCGTCGAAACGCTCGACCACGACGGACCCGGCTCGGTGCTGCTCGCGTGGACCGCGCCCGGACGTTCGTTCGGCACAATGCCCGTCGACCTGCGCGGCCAGCATGGCAGCCCGCGCTGCCGAACTCAGGTCGCCGTGGTCGGCGGCGGTCACTCCGCTGCGGCAGACCTTGGCAAGCGCATCGTCGAGGCCCCGCCGTCGGTGCTCGCCTGGGCGCCCGCGATTCGCACGCTGCTCGCCGACGGTTGAGCGATAGCCTCGACGCCACATATCGACCAGGGGCTGACCGGTTTCGACATCAGTATCGCTGTTCGAGTTTGCGACCCGAGTTGCTCAGACTCGCTAAACGGGGCAACCAAAAGAATTGCCGAAAAAGAGCAGTTCACTCTCGCCGCCTGATCTAGCAACCGCTAGCTAAGGAGACGAAGAGTCATCGTGAGCAGAAATGCCGCACGGGGCCACTCCACCGCAGCCCGGCACCAGAAGCGGAGGATGACGGCGAGAAAGATCGCTGGCGGTGGGAAAGACCACTGACTCGCCGGAAAGACGGTGCGTGGTCCGCCTTGAGCGGACAACCGACCCGCCGGTGACACAGCGTCAGTGTCAATGTCGGGAATGGTCGTAGCGGGTTCGGGTATCGGCTGGTGGACGGGGGTTCGATTCCCCCCAGCTCCACGATGGGATCCCAGTCGTGAGTGAGGCGTGGGATCGCGCCGCTCGCTGGTGGATCGACGCGGTTCGTGACGACCCGGCCAACTCCACCGACGTGTTGGACCTACTGCGGGAGTTGGTCCCAGCACCGCACCCTGGCCGAACCCTCGACGTGGGCTGCGGCGAAGGCCAAGCGATGCGGCTGATCGGTGACGACATCATCGGCACCGACATCGCACCCGCACTGTTGGCGGTGGCGGCCACCGCAGGACCGGTCGTGGCCGCCGAGCTGCCCGACGTCTCGTGGTGCCGATCGGAGGTGTTTCATCGCTGCATCTGCGTCGGCGTGATCGACCTGATCGCCGACCGTCGCGCCCTACTCCACGAACTCCACCGGGTCACCCAGTCGGCCGGTGAACTCGTCGTCGTGGCCAACCACCCGGTCACCACGGCGCCGCACGCCGCGCCGATGGTCGATCCGCGCGGCGAGGTGTTCTGGCGGTGGGGCGACTATCTCGCCGCCGGCACGGTGGAGCAGGATCTCGGCGATCAGACGGTGGTGCTACACCACCAACCGCTCGGCGATCTCACTACGACGGCTGCCGACGCCGGCTGGTCGCTCGATCGCATGATCGAGCGCGGGCCGAGCGCCGCGACCATCGCCCGTTACCCCGAGTATGCGGGCCAGACCCACGTCCCGACCCTGATCGGGATTCGCTGGACCAAACGCATGTGACCCCAACCCTTCAATGGCAGATCGATACAACCCTTCAATGGCAGATCGATACGGTCGGAGAATGTCAGAGAACCTCCGATCGGTTGCGCTGTTCGCCGTCGCTGCGGTGCTGGAAATCGGCGGTGCCTGGCTGATCTGGCAAGGCGTTCGCGAGCACCGCGGCGTGGCGTGGATCGGCGTCGGCATCGCTGCCCTGGCCGGATACGGGTTCGTCGCAACGTTTCAGGACGACCCTAACTTCGGTCGCATCCTCGCCGCCTATGGCGGCATCTTCGTGGTCGGCTCGCTGCTCTGGGGGGTCGTTGCCGATGGCTTTCGACCAGACCGGTACGACATCGCCGGCGCGTTGATCTGCCTCGTCGGCGTCGGAGTGATCATGTACGCGCCGCGCGCCGCGTAGCTACAGAGGCCAATCGCTGCGCTCGCCGTGCTGCGCGCACTACTCGGCGCCGTCAGTCCGTTGGAGCGCAACCGACGACGCCGAGTACTGACATCGAGCCGGACCTAGCTACTCGCCGCCTTCGTTCAGCGTGACCTCGATCGGCGCGTAATCCTCGCCGAACAGATCCGCGCCGGTGTCGGCGAGCAACGCCCACGCCTCCTCGACGATCTCGTTGGTGAATGCGCCGTCGGATGGCTCCTCGGTGAGCACGGTTGCGCCCTCGAGGTTCGGGGTCTCGAGGCTGATCGCGACGGTCTGGTCCCACGCCTCCTGGTTGACGAAGCCGATGCCCTCTGGCGCCGGCCAGATGAGCTTGTTGACCTCGTTCATCTGCCACAGCTGGTGGCTTGCACCGAGCGTCGAACCCTGGGCCACGACGATGTCGCGACACGACTCGACGTTGTCACGACAGTACGTCCAGCCGAGCATCGACGCTGCTACGAAACGAACCGCCTGATCACGGTATGCGTCGTCGTTGGCCAACTTCTCGGCGTCGGCCCAGATGGCGTCCTGCAACATGCCCACGCCCTCGTCTTGGTAGTTGATGACGGTGAAGTCCTCTGGTTGGTAGAGCTCACCCGTGTCCGGATTGATCGCCTCCAACACCTGCGCGTACTCGTTGTACGTCATCGCCTGGGCGGCATCGATTTCACCGTCGAGCAGTGCGACCATGTCGAACTGCTGGCCGATGAGCGAAACGTCGCTGGCCGGATCGAGCCCGGCCCGGCCGATGGCGGCGAACAACTCGTACTCGTTACCGAAGCCCCAGTTGCCGATGGTCTTGCCTTCGAAGTCGGCGGGGTTGGAGATGCCGGCATCGGCAAACGCCACCTGCAGCGTGCCCGAACGTTGATAGATCTGGGCGATGTCGATGATGTCGGCGCCGGCCTCGCGACTGGCGAGCGCCTTGGGCACCCACGCAAGGGCAAAGTCGACGTCGCCGTTGGCGAGCTGTGTCTGCGGAACGATCTCGACGCCACCTTCAACGATGTCGACCTCGAGACAGAAGTCCTCATAGAAGCCCTGGTCCTGCGCGGCGTAGTAGCCGGCGAACTGCGCCTGTGTGAACCACTGCAACTGCAAACTGACCGAGTCGACCGTTTCGCAGGCGGCGTCGCTGCCGCCATCGGCCGCGTCGTCGGCGGCTGCATCGGCGTCGTCGGACATCTCGTCGTCGGCAGCGGCGCTGGTCGGCGCAGTGGTGTCGTCGGAACCCGAGTCGTCATCGTCGCCGCATGCTGCGGCAACCAACGCCAAGGCGACCACACCAGCGGTCAGTGCCCGTGTTCTCCTACTGATCATGTTGTTGCTCCCCCGGGGCGACGAGGCCCCGCTTGTTTGACGGTGGTTTTCTCCAACCCAACGGAGATCATGAAGAACGTGACGCCCAGGGCACACGCTCCTGCGACGTAGGCCCACGTGACGTCGTTGTCCGACGTTGCGGCGCTCGAGGTGATGCCGTAGCCGATGCCGTTTTGGCGACCGCCGAAGTACTCGGCGACGAAGGCGGTGACGACGGCAGCAGGCGCAGCGATCTTGAGCGCAGTGAACAGATACGGCAGTGCGTTCGGGATTCGGGTCTTGACCATCACGGTCCAGGGGGTGGCCGCGTACGAGCGCATCAGTTCCATGTGCAACGGCTGCACTTGGCGGAGGCCCTTGGACACGTTGACCAACACGATGAAGAACACGATGAGCATCACCATCAAGCGACGCGGCACCTCGGTGCTGATCGAGAACATGTTGTTGAGCACTGGCACGATGACGATGATCGGGATCGCGTTGAGCGCCACGGCCAGCGGCGTGGCTAACTCGTTGAACACTCGGAAACGCATCATCACGAAACTCATCGCCACGCCGAGCGCCACGCCGAGCAGCAAACCAACCAGTGCGTTGGACCCTGTCACGAACACCGCATCCCAGACGTTGTCGATCTCTTCGACCAGCGCCGACCAGATTGCCGACGGCGCTGGCAAGAGGAACTGCTGGATGTCGTAGGCCCACACGATCAATTCCCACACGCCGAGGAACAACACGCCGAACAACACCGGCGGCCAGAGCACGCGCGCGATCGATGCGGCTCGAGTCGCCATCAGCGATCTTCGATCCCTCGTCGCGGACCGCCGTCGGGCTGTTGATCTCCGTGATGTGCACGGAGCGCCTCACGCACCTCGGTGATGCGCTTGAAGAACACGTCGTCCTCGCGGGAGTCTTCGTTTCGGTCGGCACAGAGACCAACAGCGATCTCGTCGGTGATCCGACCGGGTCGCGGTGACATCACGACCACTCTCGACGACAGGTACACCGCTTCAGGGATCGAGTGAGTGACGAAGATCACCGTGGTCCGCTCGGCTGCACAGATCCGCAACAGCTCGGCCTGCATGTGCTCGCGCGTCATTTCGTCGAGCGCCCCGAACGGCTCATCCATCAGCAACAGCGACGGCTGCGCAGCGAGAGCCCGAGCAATCGCCACTCGCTGCTGCATGCCACCTGACAGCTGCCACGGCATGTGGTCGTAGAAGTCGTCGAGGCGGACCAGGTCGAGCATCTCCTTGGCGCGCTCGGCGCGTCGGCGACGGTCCCATCCCTCGATCTCGAGGGGCAGCTCAACGTTCTTCTGGACCGTCCGCCAATCGAACAGGCCGGGCTGTTGGAACACCATCCCGTAGTCGCCCTCGCGGCGCGCCTGGTCCGGAGTCTTGCCGTTCACCGCGAGCTCGCCGCCGGTCGGCTCGAGCAGGTGGGCGATCAGGCGCAACAGCGTCGACTTGCCACAACCCGACGGTCCGATCAACGAGACGAAGTCGCCGGCGGCGACGTGCAGGTCGACATCGACCAACGCATCGACCTGATTGGCCTTGCCCTCGTTGAACACCATGGTGGCGGCATCCACGGCGACAACATCGGGGGCGTTCTCCACCATCAGTGCGTTGCCTCCGGCGGCCGGCGACGCATGAGCAGCATCTCCAGGCCCACCACTAATCCGAACAGGATCAGACCCAGCGCTGCCGCGCCGAAGACCGCGGTGTACACCTGAGCCGGATCGGACGTCGCCCGCTGTCCATAGGTAAGCGCGGCGAAGCCGACACCGCGCACGCCCGTCGAGATCTCCGACACGATCACCCCGATGACCGCTCCGGTCGCCGCCAGTTTGAGCCCCGGCACGATCGTGGGCACCGCCGCCGGGAAGCGCAGCGTGATCAGCGTGCGCCACCAACTCGCGCCATAACTCTCCATCAGCTCCAGGGCGATCGGTGGCGTGGCGCTGAGCCCGCGCAGCGTGGCCACCGACACCGGGAAGAACGCCAGGAACGCGCTCAGCGTCGACACCCACACCCACTTCGGCAGATCCCAGTTGCCCCCGAGGGCAGCAACCTGCGGCGCCAACGCAATCAACGGGATCGCTTGCGACGCGATCACGTATGGCAACAATCCGCGCTCCACGACCCGCCATCTCGTCATCAACACGGCGAGCGACATGCCGAACGCAGCGCCGACGACGAGCCCAACGAGGGCCATCCGGAACGTGTACCAGCCGTATCCGAGCACGGCCTGCCAGATCGGCTGGTCGCGGCCGCGCACTTCCGGCTCGGTCAGCCGCGACACCATCTCCCAGGTGTGCGGCATCGCTCGATCGTTCGTCTTCGGAATGATCCGCCACCCGAAGACCTCGCCGCCATCTTCCGGACCGAGCAGCTTGTACAGCTCCCACATCGACGCCACCAGCACGAGCGCCACCAAGAACAGCAGCGTTCGACGCGCCGCGCGCCATGCCAGGCTCATGCCCGGTTGCTCCGAAGAAGTGTGCGTGCGCTGATCATGTACCGCTGTGTCGCAGGGCCCGGCCCAGGGACTGTTCACCCGGAATTCAGCAAACCTAGTGAGTGCATCAGGACCCATCGGACGAAAACGGTCGATGACCCGCGCCGTTCACACAGCGTTTACAGCGGGCCATCCCGAGACGACTGCAGCTCGCCCAACGCGCATAACGTCGGCCGGTATGAATGTCGCCAACGATGCCCCCCGTCCGTCGGTCGTCATCGTCGGCGGAGGGTTCGGCGGCCTCGAAGCGGCTAAGCGACTCGCCCGCGTCGAGGTCGACGTCACCCTGATCGACCGCCGCAACCACCACCTCTTCCAGCCGCTGCTCTACCAGGTGGCGACAGCAGGGCTGAACCCATCCGACATCGCCCATCCGATCCGCTCGATCCTGCGCGGCCAAGAGAACGTCGAAGTCGTCCTCGACGAAGTCACCGACATCGATCCGCACGAGCGCTCGATCACATTGCGCCACGGCGCGCCCATGACCTTCGACTACCTCGTACTCGCGGCCGGCGCGCGCCACGCCTACTTCGGCAACGACGACTGGGAGCAGTTCGCCCCTGGGCTGAAGTCGATCGAGGACGCCACCGAGATCCGCCGACGCGTGCTCGGCGCGTTCGAACTTGCCGAGCAAGCGACCACCCCGTCGGCGCGCAGGGCGGCGATGACCTTCGTCGTCGTCGGTGCCGGTCCATCGGGTGTAGAACTGGCGGGCGCCGTCGCCGAGATCGCCCGACACACGTTGGCACGCGACTTTCATCACATCGACACGACCGAGACCAAAGTGCTCCTGGTCGAAGGCGGCGCCCGCGTCCTGCCGTCGTTCCACCCTTCACTCTCTGCGTCGGCCCATCGTCAGCTCGAGGGGCTGGGCGTCACCGTGATCACTGACGGAATGGTCACTGCGTGCGACGCGTACGGTGTCGAGATCACGCGCAACGGCGAGGTGGAGCACGCCGAGTCGATCACGGTCCTGTGGGCCGCAGGGGTGGCCGCTTCGCCGCTGGCGGCGATGCTCGCCGACCATCTCGACATCGAGGTCGACCGAGCGGGACGCATCCCGGTTGATCACACCCTCGCAGTGTCGGGCGCAGACGGCATCTTCGCCATCGGCGACATCGCCGCAGCGACATCGAAGGGCAGCCCGGTGCCGGGCCTTGCGCCCGCCGCGGTCCAAGGCGCCCGCC
>JBCBSO010000180.1:0-7810 GCA_039819205.1 Actinomycetota bacterium | reverse complement strand
TCGCCGACACCTCGACCGGGAGATCGATACCGCCGATGCCGGCGAGGTCGGTGGCCAACACGAGGAGGTCAGGCGGTTCTGGAAGGGGTGGGAGGGTCCACGTGAACAACAACGGAAACGTGTAGCCGTGCGGTGGTGTGTCTTCGAGATCCTCGAGCTTCATCACCTCGTCTTCGAACCCGAGCATCGCTCGTGGGTCGACATCGAGGCTGAGGTGCAGGTCGATGGGGCCGGCGCAGGCCTCCTCCGGGTGGAGGTCGACCTCCCAGAGCTGACGCAGTGAGTAGGTCTCGACGAAGTGTCGTTCGTCGTGGACATGGAAGCCGTGGTCGATCGCTTGCGACTTGATGTCGGCGACGAAGCCGGCGACGTCGATGACAGCCATCGGAGCGGACACTACCGTCCCCGAAGGTGGAGCCCCCCAATGTCGCCTGATGCCGTCGTGAACCTTTTTGCCTCGATCAGCGATCGGTGCGCCGAGATCGTCGTCGCAAACGACGATTGGGCCCAAACCAACAATGGGCGCGGCCAGTACCGAGTCGATCTCGAGGTGGATGCGGCCTGCGTACCGCCGCTGCTGTCGGCGGGCTTCGCCGTGCTCTCAGAGGAGTCTGGGCTGCAGTGGCCCGATGGTGTCGCCGGCGGTGACCCGGCGGCGACGTCGGTCGTGGTGGTCGATCCGCTCGACGGGTCGACCAACGCCAGCTTGGGTTTGCCGTGGTGTGCGACCGCGTTGTGCCTGGTCGAGCGGGGTGTGCCATCGGTGGCGATGGTGACCAACCTCGTGACCGGGCGGCGGTATCACGCGGTGCGTGGCGTCGGCGCATGGCGCGACGGAATGCCCATCGAAGTGGCCCCGGTACACCTCACCGACGCCGTGGTTGCCGTATCGGGACTACCGCACGAATACTACGGGTGGCGTCAGTTCCGAGCGCTTGGCGCATCGGCGCTCGACATATCGCTCGTGGCCGAGGGCGCATTCGGCGGCTTCGTCGACACCAACGACCGCGCTCACGGGGTGTGGGACTACCTCGCGGCCATGCTGATCGTTGAGGCGGCGGGCGGGGCGGTGGCCGATGCGCTCGGCGACGATCTCGTGGTGTTCGACCACGATGCCCGGCGCACGCCAGTCGCCGCCGCGACACCGGAGTTGCTTGCCGAGTTGCTCGGCGCTCGTGCGCAGACGCGCACAGGGGCCGAATCCGGCACGTGAACCAACCGGATCCGACCCCTGTGGTGGAGACGTCGTGGAGACGACGCCGTGGGGGAGACGCTGTTGTTGTTACAGATCGATCGGACGCAGCACCCGATCGACCGTCTGGATCACGCCGTTGCTGGCGGCCAGGTCCGACGGGCTGATGATGCGAGCATCACGATCGTTGAAGTCGGCGTCGATGACGATGTTGAAGAACAGCCGCACGGACTGACCGTTCAACGTCTCGACGGGCCGGAGGAAGTTCAGCTCCTGCACCGTCTGTCCGCCCGGAGCGACGTGGTAGAGCAGAGTGTTGGGCAGCAGCGTCGGATCGCCCTCGGCAACGGCGAGGATCGCGGCCAATGCTCCCGCCTCGTCATCCCCCTCGAAGCCGAGGTCCTGAGCAAGCTTGATGAATGCGTTGTCGGTCGGTGCGAACACAGTGAGATTGGCGTTTGGATCAGCGACGGCGTCGACAAGATCGGTGGCCACGAGGGCCTCGCGGAGGATGTCGTAGTCACTGCCGTTGTTGTCGAGGCCGCTGTCTCCGGACACGGCAAGCACAATGTCGGCGATGGACTCGTCCGGCGGCGGCGGAGCGTCGATGTTGCTTGGTCGAAGGACGCGGTCGACGGTGTGGATGATGCCGTTGTCGGCGCGCAGGTTGCGCGGACGGCGGATACGGGCGTCGCGATCATCGGGGTCGCCGTCACGAACTCGATTGAAGAACACATCGACAGTCGCTTCGGGGAGCAACGTCGGAATGTCGCCCGCAAATCGCAGGCGGAACACCGAACGGGCGTCCGGTGCAACGTGGTACAGCAGGATGTCGGCTAACAGCGTGGAGTCTTCACGGGTCGGTGCCGCCCCAGCTGCGGCGAGGAAGTCGAATACCGCTTGCTCGGTCACTTCGCCCTCGAACCCGAGGTCTTCGGCGAGCTTGATGAACGCGTGGTCCGTTGGGGCAAAGACCGTGATGTCGTCGGTGCTGGCGACCGCGGACGCCAGTCCGGTTGCGAGCAAGGCCTCGCGGAGGAGGTCGTAGTCGCGACTGTTGTTGTCGAAGCCTGAGGCGCCAGACGCCTCGATTACGACATCGACGATGTTGTTCGAGTCGTCTTGCGCGCCGGCGGCAGGCGGGACGAGGGCGACGCCGAGGGCGCCGACGGTGAGTGCGGCGAGTGTTCGTTTCATCGGGAGGACTTCCTTCGGGTTGCGTGGCGGATGCGAGGTGTTCGTCGCCGACGTCAACCCGGATGACAATTGTTGGATGAACTCGCGGTGAACGGTTGTTGTCGACCCGCGGATCGCTGGTTCGCCCGGCCGAACGTCAGCCGGCTGCGGGGCGACTCGCCGGATCGCCGGCATCCCAGAACAGGCCGGTCATCATGGCCAGGCCCTCGCGCATCAACGGTTCGAGCACGTGCTCGTTTGGTGCGTGCTGACTACACGCCGCATACGAGTGGGGCACCCACACCGTCGGCACACCGATCACGTCGGCGAACACATCGTTGGGCAGCGACCCGCCGAGGTTGGGCACCACCATCGGCGGTCGCCCGAGCGACGCTTCGATCGATCTGGCGGCCCACTGCACCCACGGGTGGTCGGGGAGCAACCGTGTCGCTTCCATGATGAAGTCGTCCTCGGTCTGTTCGACCACCACGTCGGAAAAGCCGTGGTGATCGAGGTGCTCGCGAATTGTCGGTAGGAACGTTCGCGGATCGCGATCGACGGTGAACCGAATCTGGCACCACGCACGAGCGGTCGGCGGAATGGCGTTGACGACCTTGGCCGGGTTGCCCGTGACGAACGACAGCACCTCGAAGGTGTTCCAGGCGAACACCCGCTCCACTGGAGTGAGGCCGGGTTCGCCCCACCATTCGTCGATCTTGGGGCCCTCGGGGCCGCCGTCGACACGCACGGTTGCCAGCGCCGCCCGTACCGAGTCGGGAATCGATTCCGGCTTGAGCGCATCGACGAGGATCTCGCCCGATGGGCCGACCAGTGCAGCGATGGCGTTGGCCAGACGCGTGCCAGCGTTGGCGATCAATCCGCCCCAGTTGCCGGAGTGGTGCCCGCCGTCGCGCAGGTCGACCGAGAGCTCGAAGTTGATCGCCCCGCGGGTGCCGAGGAACACGGTCGGTTCCTCGGGGACGAGCCGGGGGCCATCGGATCCGATCAGCACGTCGGCAGCGAGGAGCGATCGGTGCTGCTCGGCGAACTCGCGGAGCCCTGGCGAGCCGATCTCTTCGGACATGTCGATGAACACCGTCGAGTTGAACCCGAGTCGCCCGCGGACGTCGATCACCGTCGCCAACGCGGCGAGATTGATGCTGTGTTGGCTCTTGTTGTCGGCGGTACCACGGCCATACCACCGGTCGCCCTCGACCGTGAGCGTCCACGGATCGAGACCCGCACGCCACTGACCCTCGAGCCCGCGCACCACGTCGCCATGCCCATAGGTCAACACGGTCGGCAGGTCGTCGCCTTCGTGTCGTCGCCCGACCAACAACGGCCCGCCGCCGGGAACCGGGTTCTCGAACACCTCGACGACGTAACCCATCGCGGCAAGGGTCGGCCCAATCTCGTCGTTGAGGTAGGCGTACAGCGCGGATCGGTGCTCGGGGTCCTGTGCCGTTGAGGGAATGGCGACACGTCGTGCCAGGTCGTCACGGAATCGGCCGGAATCGACGAGCTCTGCCGCTGCGGCGAGTACGTGTTGTCGTGTCATCGCACGACAGACCGTACCGGCCGGCGTTCAGCTGGACGCCGGCATCGATGGTGCGAAGCTCTCTGACCCGCCGTTGGCGGCCGTGGACACCGTTGGCAGCGTGACCACGAATGCGGCGCCGCGCTCTCGGGTGTCGTCGAGGCGAACCTCGCCGCCGTGCGCCTCGACCACGCCGGCAACGATCGACAGCCCGAGTCCGCTGCCCCCTTCGCCGACCTTGCGCGACTTGTTGGCCCGGAAGAACCGCTCGAAGACGCGGCCGCGCGCCGCTGCGGCAACGCCTGGACCCTCATCGGCAACCGTCAGCTTCACGGCGTCGTCGGTGGTGCGCACGGTCAGGTGGATCGCCGTGCCGCGTGGCGTGTGCACACGTGCATTGGTAGCCAAGTTGGCGACAACCTGACGAAGCTGTTGCTCGTCGCCCAGGACCGTGGCCGGCACCGGTGCATCGACGGTGATGGTCCGCTCGGGTTCGATCGCCCGCACGTCATGTGCGGCATCGGTCGCGATCGCGGAGATATCGACCGGGGCGCGATCGCCCGTGCGTTGTTGGTCGAGACGAGCGAGCACCAGAAGATCCTCGACAAGCCGACCCATCCGCTCGCTCTCGGACTCGATTCGACCGATGGCGCGGTCGAGCGGCTCGCCGTTCGGAATACCGCCATGGCGGTAGAGCTCGGCATAGCCGTGAATCGCAGCGATGGGTGTTCGCAGTTCATGGGATGCGTCGGCCGCGAATCGACGCAACCGTTGCTCGCTCTCCGCGCGTTCGGCGAACGCGTCGTCGAGTTGGTCGATCATGTCGTCGAGGGCACCCGCCAGACGGCCGAGTTCAGTCGCGTCCTCGGGGTGGTCGATGCGCTGCGAGAGGTCGCCGCCCGCAATGTCGCCGGCGGTATCGATCATGCGGTCGATCGGGCGGAAGGCCCGGCCGATCACGAACCACACCGCCACCGCAGCCACGAGCACCACGGCGATCGAACTGATCACGACGTTGCGTTGCAACTGTGAGAGCGCATCGTCTTCGTCCTGCAACGACTCGGCGGTGACGACGATCGTGTCGCCTGGCCGGTTGATCGCCACGGCTCGATAGTCGAACGTGCCGTCCGACGAGGGAACTGTCGTCGGGTTCTCGACGAGATCGTCGAGGTCGACGTTGCTCAGGTCGGGGAGTGGCTCGGCGTCGTCGGGGAACCCCGAGGACGTCTGACGGACGATCGCTCCGTCGGCGTCGAAGGCAACGCTGGCGAAGGCGCGGTAGCCGTCGAGCGTGTCGTCTTGATCGGTCGGCAATCCAGGACCGGCGCGTCCGCCGGGTTCGCCCGGTGGGGCCGCCGGGTTGGTGGCAACGTCGATCAAGCGTGCGTCCACCTGATCGAGTTGGGTCGTGCGCACCGAGCGGACGACGACCACGCCGAGCACCAGCGCAGCGACGATCAGTACCACGGCGACGCCGATCGTGATCTTCGCCCGGGTGGTCAGCCGTCGACTCATCATCACTCGGGTGGACGCATCGTGTATCCCACGCCGCGGATCGTGTGGATGTGTGCGCTCTGGTCGCCGAGCTTGCGCCGCAGATAGCTGACGTAGGTTTCGACCACCGAGGCGTCGCCGCCGAAGTCGTAGTGCCACACGTGGTCGAGGATCTGCGCCTTCGACAGCGCTTGGCCCTGGTTGACCAGCAAATAGTGCAACAGCCGGTACTCGGTGGGGGAGAGATCGAGCTCCATATCGGCGGCCCATACGCGGTGCTGCTCGTCGTCCATCACCACGTCGCCGCTACGCAGGGGAGTACTTGTCGATCTGGCCGTGAGACGGCGGCGGAGGATTGCCTGCATCCGCATGTTCAGCTCGTCGAGGCTGAACGGTTTGGTGAGGTAGTCGTCACCGCCGCGCGTGAATCCGGTGCGTAGGTCGTCGGAGGTGTCCCGTGCGGTGAGAAAGATCACCGGAACGTCGTCGCCATCGGCACGGAGCCGACGACACACCTCGAATCCGTCGAGGTCGGGCAGGTTCACGTCGAGGATGACCAGATCGGGGTGGTGCTCGCCCGCGGCACGCAATGCGTCGAAGCCGTTCGCGGCCGTGGATACGTCGTACTCGGCGAAACGCAGCGCATCGCGCAGCAGGTCGAGCAGCACCTCTTCGTCGTCGACCACCAGAATCCGGGGAGCACTGCCGTCGGTGTGCCGTGGAGTGGGGAGTGCGTCGGCTGGGGACACGACGACGACGGTACGACACCAACCTTGGAGTTTCCTGTGAATCAGCTGGACGGTCGCTCGGCGTACTCGGGGGAACCTCCCCGGTGGCTCTCAGCGATCTCCAAGGTCGGGTCCGGACGATGTCGCCATGACCCCGACACGACACCTCCCGATCTCCCTGATTGCGGCGGCGAGCCTGAGCATTGGGCTCGTGGCCTGCGGAACCGACGACGACGCATCCGACACCACGACGGCGGGCGTCGTCGACGACGCCGCTGCAACAGGCGCAACCGCAGCGGCAAGTGACCCGACGGTCACGAGCACCGACGCCACGCCGGACACCGCGCTCGAAACGACGTCCGACGACGCCATGGCCGACGACGCCATGGCCGATGACGCAGACCACTCACACGATGACGCCGACCACGCGCACGACGATGCCGATCATTCACACGACGACGCAGACGATGACACGTCGGCGAGTGCGGGCTACCTCGACGACTACACACTGATCGACGACGACTTCGGGACGATCACCACCGTGACGGTCGGTGGCGACACCCGTGTCATCGAGGCCAATGCGTTGCCCAACCACGAGACCGGAGAGTTCCCCAACGCAGGCAACCCCAACGCCATCAGCGAGCAGGACGCCAGCTATGCATACCCCCTCGAGGGCACGTGGAGCGGCGAACCCACCGAGGTGCGCACGATCGGTGTAGCCATCAACGGCGTGAAGTTCGAGCCGGGCACCGCCGAAACCGTCACGTGCGCGAGTGGTGAGCTGTATCGAGTCGAGGCGTTGCAGGACACCTACGACCTCGGTCTCGACTTCAACAACGCCCACGTGCAGCCGACAGGTGAGTACCACTACCACGGCGTGTCGGACCTCCTTGTCGACGGGGCCGCGAGTGGCGAGGACTTGGTCCACGTCGGATTCGCCGCCGACGGGTTCCTGATCTACGCCTCGGTGTCTGACGCCTACGCCTCGAGCTATCAGCTCGTCGACGATGCTCGAACCGGCACCGATTGCGTGGCCAGTGGGCCCGCCGGCGGTGACACCGTCGACATCGACGGCACCAGCGCCGACGGCACGTACACCAACGACTGGGAGTACGTCGAGGGCAGCGGCGACCTCGACGAGTGCAACGGCATCGAGATCGATGGCGAGTACGCCTACGTGATCACCGAAGAGTATCCGTATGTCACTCGCTGCCTCATGGGAGAGGTTGCCGGTGATGGTCCGGGCGGCGGCGCACCACCTGATGGTGCGCCCGAAGGAGGTGGCGCACCGCCGGCCGGAGCTCCCGATGGCGCTGCGGGGCCGCCGCAGGGTGGTCGCGGTGGCCCGCCGGCTGACGCCGCGGCCCCGGCGGACGGCTAGCCGAAGCGCCGCATTGGTGGGGGCGCCGCGCACGACCGGCGCGACGCCCCCACTGTCGCGACCGCTGGCGTGACGATCGGGAGCACGCGGCCCGTGCCGGTGCGGTCGCTCAGTTCAGGCGGCCGGTCTCGTACGCCCACATCGCGATCTCGACGCGGTTGCGGGCTCCGAGCTTGCTCATCAGGCTGGCGAGGTGCGTCTTCACGGTGCTCAGGCTGATGTATAGATCGCTGGCGATCTCGGCGTTGGTGCGTCCTCGTGCCACCGTGAGCAGCACCTGTTCCTCACGCTCGGTGAGCGGC
>JBCBSO010000179.1:0-7811 GCA_039819205.1 Actinomycetota bacterium | reverse complement strand
CCGGATCGACGACACCACGCCGCGGTACTGATCGAACTGCGAGTCGAAGATAAGCCCCTGCAGCGGCGCATCGAGTTCGCCGACGGGCGGCGGGATCCGTTCGGCGACGGCATCGAGCAGCTCGGGGACGCCTTCGCCGGTCTTGGCCGACATCTTGATGATCTCGTCGGCAGGGATGCCGAGCACCGTCTCGATTTCGGCGGCGTACCGCTCGGGTTCGGCGGCGGGCAGGTCGATCTTGTTCAGCGCAGCGACGATCTCAAGGTCGTGCTCGAGTGCGAGGTAACAGTTGGCGAGTGTCTGCGCCTCGATGCCCTGCGCCGCGTCGACGACGAGCACGACGCCCTCGCAGGCGGCCAGCGAGCGGCTGACCTCGTAGCCGAAGTCGACGTGGCCAGGGGTGTCGATCAGGTGGAAGATGTCGCCCTTCCACTCGACACGGACGTTCTGCGCCTTGATCGTGATGCCCCGCTCGCGTTCGAGATCCATCGAGTCGAGGAACTGGCTGCGCATGTCGCGCGCCTCGACGGCACCGGTAATCTCCAGGATGCGGTCACTCAGGGTCGACTTGCCGTGGTCGATATGGGCGATGATCGAGAAGTTGCGGATGCGATCGGGGTCGACCGGGGGGTGCGCCATGACGCCTCCACGCTACCGGCCGACGTTGGGCGCTCCCGGGCCCGCCGGTAGCATCTAGCAGCCGTTCCGGAGATGTCGTTTGTCCGGTAAATCGACGCACGCAGAAGGTTTGACCCGTGGCCAACATCAAGAGCCAGAAGAAGCGCAACATCACCAACGCCAAGCGCAACGAGCGCAACAAGGCCGTCAAGGCTGAGCTGAAGACTCGTCAGAAGGAAGCCGTCGCGTCGGTCGGCACCGAACAGAACGCGGAGGATGTCCGCCTGGCGATCAAGCGCATCGACATGGCCGCCTCGAAGGGTGTCATCCACAAGAACACGGCGGCCCGCAAGAAGAGCCGCTTGATGAAGCAGATCAACGCCGGCGCCTGACGCCCGGCACACTCGGGCGGTGAGCGAACCCCCGATCTGGGCGCCCGGCGCCCAACAGCCCAACGCTCCCGCCAACTGGTACCCGGACCCTGAACGCCCCGGCTGGTGGCGATGGTGGGACGGTCGCGTCTGGACCAACCACGGAGCTCCGATGGGTCCGTCCGAGCCGCAGGGTCGGCCGGCGACGAAGGTCGCTCGATGGTTCGACCGCTCGTGGGCGGTGGGCGTCTCCGCAACGCGACCGTTTGTTCCGATCCTGGCAGCGGTGTGGCTGCTGCTGGCCGCAACGTACGTTGGCCTTTTTCTTTGGTTGCTCGGACGGCCGGAGCTCGACACGATCCGCGACGAACTCGGATTGAACGACCGCTTCCAACCGACCGTCGCGTCAAACACGGTCACCGACAGCGAGTCCGATGCGGCACTCGACGCGCTCGGCGACCTGGTGATCGCCGCGATCCCACCGTTCGTCATCGTAGGAGTGGTGTCCTGGATCGCCGCCGCGTGGACCGTGGCCCTGATCGTGCGCCGCATCGAGACCACTCAGCGCGCTCAGCCGGACGTGATCGTCGGCGAGGACGGGCCCGCCGCGGCATTGCGGCGGACGCCGACGGTGCTCGCTGCCTGGCTCATCGTCGTGGTCCTGGGCGTGGCGATCTGGGTCGTTTCATTTGCGCCGATGGCGGTGTTCATCATCCTGGAGGTCGGCGGCGACGATTCATACGTACTGCCGATCGTGGTCGCCGCACTCTTCGGGGCCATTGCGGCGATCGGGGTCAGCTTGGTCGTGATCCCGCGCATCGCACTGGCGACGGTGGCCGCCGGGTTCGGCGGCCGGGGCCTCGGCATCACGCACGTGTGGCGGTCGACGAACGGCAGGTGGGGTGCGACGGCGTTGCGCATGCTGTTGATGTACCTGATCTCTGCGGTCGCCACGGTGCCGTTCAGCATCGTCGGGCAGGCGGTTGGCCTACTGGGATTCACTGCGTTCGCCATTGCCCTCGCGCTCAATCAAGCGGTGACGATGCTTGCGTCAAGTCTGGTGTACGCATCCGGGGGCGCGGTCTTCCTGCTCGACGTCGAGGCGTTCGAGCGCGGCCGCGACGACGGAGATGATCAGCGGGGCGACCCTGGGCTGCCGCCGCCGGTAGCACCGCAGCCGCAGCAGATCATCGCCGGACCCTGACCGGGCCGTTTCAGACGATCATCGTCGTAGTCGTGAGAGGCGAGCGACGAGCACTTCCATCACCAACTCATCGGGGAGTTCGCGCGCCCCTCGGAGGTCGAGATCGGCCTCGGCGAGCAGGGCAATCGCTCGGTGCACCGCTGGCCCGCCGAGTCGACGCGAGTTCTGCAGCGCTTTCTTCGCCGGGTACGGCGATTTGATCCCGGTGAGTTCCATCACGTCCTGCTCGCTGCGTGCGTCCGCGCCGTCGAGGGCGGCCAACGTGCCGTAGTGGTTGTGCAGGATCGACATGATCTGTAGTGGGTGGCGTCCGCCGGCGTGGACCATCCGACCGAGTAGCTGCAGCGCCTCGGTGGTACGGCCTGCGTCGATCGCATCGGTGAAGTCCCATGGCGGCACGCCGCCGGCGTCACCGAGGTAGGGCTCGATGTCGGCGGTGTCGAGCGTGCGACTATCGCCGTACGCGGCGTGCAGCGTGGCGAGGATTCCGTCGAGTCGTCCGGCGTCTTCACCGAGCCATTCGGCGAGCTGTGCTTGGGCGTTGCCGCGGATCTTGACCCCCGACTCTTTGATGCGATCGGCCACCCACCCCGATCGCTCTTTCGCACGCGTCGGTGGCGACACGTTGGTCACGGACCCGGAGGCCTTTGCGCCATCCGTGATCTTCTTGACGATGCGTCCCCCGCCACCGGCAAGCACGAGGTGCGTCGACTCGAGCGGGTTGACGAGGTAGGCAATCAAGCCGGTTGCGTCGTCGGCGGTGAACCGTCCAATCCCCCGCGCGACCACCACACGGGTGTCGGTGAGGAACGGCGGGGTCTGGGCGGCGTCGACCACCGTGCGCAACTCGTACTCGTCGTCGTCGAACTCATCGACCATCATCGAGCGATCGCCGTCGCCGACCAACTCGTCGACGAGATCGTGCACGGCAGTGCGCAACAATCCCTCGTCGTCGCCCGTCAACAGGTGGATCGCCATAGCCGTGCCGATTGTCCAGCGCTCGACGCCCAGCGGTCAAGCCGCGGCGCGATCGTCGCCTTCGCGAAGCCGGGCCCGGCCGCGGTTTCTCGGCGCCCGCTGTAGCGGTTTCCGCCAACGACGACGCCGAGAACTACCTACGGCCTCGTTGGCTTCGACCTGAGCTGCGCGCGTCAGACCCGCTCGATGATGATCGCCGGAGCCATGCCGCCGCCGGCGCACATCGTGATGAGCGCGACCTGTTTGTCTTGCCGCTCCAGTTCATCGAGGGCCGTGCCGATCAAGATCGCTCCCGTTGCGCCGATCGGGTGTCCGAGGGCAATCGCGCCCCCGTTGACGTTGACCTTCGAACGGTCGAGATCGAGGTCGCGTTGGAACTTCTCCGACACGACGGCGAACGCCTCGTTGATCTCGAACAGGTCGATGTCGTCGAGTGTCATTCCCGCCTTATCGAGCACCTTGCGCGCCGACGGCACCGGAGCGTTGAGCATCAGCGTCGGGTCGTCGCCCATGTTTCCTGCGGCGACGACGCGGGCGCGGGGCTGCAGACCATGCGCCGTGGCGTAGTCGTCGGAGGCCCACAGGATCGCCGCCGAACCGTCGACAACGCCGGAGCTGCTGCCGGCGTGGTGCACGTGTTCGATCTCGAGGTCGGGGTACCGGGCATTGATCTGCTCGCGGAAGGTGAGCGAGTCGTCCGTGTGCCGATAGTCGGCAACGGCGGGGAAGCTGGGCGGGAGACTCGCCAGCGACTCGGCCGTGGTCCCCGGGCGCGGAAATTGCTCGCGGTCGAGGGCCACCGTGCCATCGAGGTTGTGCACGGGGATCACGCTGCGGTCGAAGCGTCCCTCCTTGATCGCCACGTCGGCGCGCGCTTGTGACTCCGCCGACAGCGCGTCGAGCGCCTCGCGGTCGATGCCCTCGAGCGTGGCGATGGCGTCCGCACACACGCCCTGGTGCGACTGCGGGTGCAGCTCTTGCAGGTGCGGGTTGCCGGCACCCATCGGCATCATGCCCTTCTTCGGCAGCGACATCATCTCGGTGCCGCCCGACACCACCAGGTCCTCCATACCGGCCATCACGGTGGCCGCCGCGAGGTTGGCGCTGGTGATCCCCGACCCGCAGAAACGATCGAGCGTGACGCCGCTGGCGGTGATGTCGTAGCCGGCATCGAGCGCCGACATCCGACCGAGGTCGCCACCTTGCTCGCCGACCTGGGCGCTGGTACCCCAGATCACATCGTCGACATCGGAGGTGTCGATCCCGTTGCGATCGCGCACTGCTTCGAGCACGGTGCGCCCGAGGTGTCCCGGATGTAGGTGGGCGAGCGCGCCCTTGCCTTGCTTGCCGATGCCGCGCGGGGTGCGGCAGGCGTCGATGATGTATGCCTCAGCCATGGTCCAACGTCCGTCCTGGTAGGGGTCGTGCTGTCGCCGACCGTAGTAGTCGAACTGTGCGCTGCACGCAGCGGGTCACCGTCCGCGCGATTCGATGTCGGAGGCTACGAATCGGCGCCAGCCCAACTCACGACGGGTACGTGAGATCGATGAGCACCGACGTGATGAACGCCGGGTCTGGGGTGCACAGTCTGACGTGGGTGTCGTAGTCGTCGCCGCGCACGATCGGCTCGTACACCACGAGCGCCGGTACGTCAGCGGGGTCATGGGCCACGGCAGCGTTGGCGATCACGCCGCCGGGTGCCGGCGGGAACGCAAACGACTCGTTGATGAGATTGGCGATGGTGAACGGGTTGGCCGGATCGTCGGCTGGGCCGGCCGTCCCGCGCGTAGAGAACATGTCGACGTCGAAGACCGCCGCTGCGCCGATGTATGACACGACGACGGAGTCAACCGACGCCCCCTCTGGAAGCTGAACGGGCGCCCCGATACAGCTGTCGGCACCGGAGTGAACCCACGCGAATGCCGTGAACTCCCAACCGCCGCCGGGGCCGTTCGGAATGAACTGGCCCATCGGGATGCGCACACTGGTCGGCATCCCGGAGGGATAACGATCGTCGTGGTTGTGATCGACCAGATAGGCGCTCACGTCGATCACGATGTGGACGTTGCCGTTGGCGTTGCGAACGTCGAACTGGCCCGAACCGTCGAGGCCGACCGTGACCGCGTTGGGTGCCGGTGGAGCACCTGGCGATGGGTTCAGGTTCGACACGGTCGGAACGATGCCACCGGTCGGGTACAGCCGCAGGTTCGTCTGCTCGCTGGCGTCGACAGCGGTGACGTTGCCGACGAGTCCCACCGCATCGGCCGGCACGTTGCAATCACCCGACACTCCGGTGCCTTGCACCGTGTAGGCCTCACCCGGTCCGAGCGGCGTCGTGCGTCCGCCGACGCCCTCGTTGGGTCGCGTGTCGCGCATGCGGCACGGCTGATCCAAGAGCACCGTCACGGGTCGCTCGCCCGAACTCTTCGCCGCGTCGACGATCGCAAGACCGCCAGCTCCCAACGTCACAGCCACGGCGGCGCCGACGGCCGCCCAGCGAGACCTCCACATAACAAACCCCCAGGGTTGATACGTCGCCGGTTTGGCGACGCGGGAAACCTATGGTGCCGCTGGCTCCGGGGCAAGGACCCGCCGAACGGGTCGCGAGGTCAGCTTGGGCAGTAGGCGCTGAGCTCCGACGGCAGCGCCGGAGGGTCGCCTTCGCAGGCCGACGCGTCCTTGAGGATCCAGAACTGACCCTCGGCTTCAAGGACGGCCGACTGGCCTTCGCCGCTCGAGTCGGTGTACGTCACGCCGGCCCACCCCTGTGTGCAATCGAAGTTCTCGATGGACGACTCGGGTTCGTTGAGTCCGGCGGCGAGCGACGACGCGTCGCATTCGACCGTCCCGCCGATCGCCGAACCGCTGCTCGGTGTGGTGGTACCGCTGCCAGCCGACGTGGTGTCGCTGCTGCTGTCATCGTCGCCACATGCTGCAGCGACGAGAGAAAACGCCGCAATAGCGACGATCGCCCGCCTTGTAGTTGTCTTCGTGATAAGGCGCATCGTCGCATGCTAGGTGCGTGCAGTCGCTCAAATCGTGCACCCTCGGCGGCCGGCCATGAGCGCCGATCGGTCTCGACCGCGGTGGCGGCATGTTTCAGCGTTGGCAGCGCGATCCGCCGCAAGCGGTCGGTTCCAACGGATCCCCAGGCGGACTCCAAGACCGCGCGCCCGCCGACGTTCATCGTGGCGGGCATGATCATTTCAGTTGCAGCCTCCAACTCGATCGACGGCGCCGACACGATGCCGAACGCTGCGAAGCGCTCCAGCGCGTGGCGACTCGCCGGCGCCGGGCTGGTAGCCGGCGCAATCGCCATCGGCTCGCTATCGGCCTGGCACGTCAATGCCGCCACCGAGAACCAATCGTCATTCGTCCCCACACCGCCATGCCGTCTCTTCGACACCCGACCCGGCAACGAGCCCACCACCGGCAAGAAGACCGCGCTCGGCGCGGGCGAACTGAACGTCCATACCCAACAGGTGACTGGCGCCGTCGGCAACTGCCAGATCCCCAACGATGCCGTCGCGATCTCGATGAACGTCACGGCAGTGAACGGCACGGCGCAGTCCAACCTGCGCGTCTACCCGGCGAACGTCCCGACACCGACTGCGTCAAACCTCAACTGGACCGCCCGACAGTCACCGACACCGAACAAGGTCGACGTCCAGTTGTCGCCCGACGGGAAGGTCGCTCTGTACAACCAGAACGGGACCGTCGACGTCGTCGCCGACGTGGTCGGTTACTACTCGCCCAACGCGCTCGATGAGGTGCAGCTCACGCTGACGGAGATGCAGGGACAGCTCGACGCACAGCGTGCGCAGATCACGGCACTCCAAGGCACCGACGATGAACTCCGCCGTGCGTTGCCGATCATTGAGTCGGTAACAGCCTCGGCGCTGGCGCGAACGGACCACACGCCGCGCTCGGTACTCGACGTGGAGCTCACGGCACCGACCGATGGACGCGTCACCGTCTCGTACGTCGGGCTGGCTCAGAACGCGTTCGAGGAAGACCGGATCATCTGCAACGTGTACCGCAGCGCCGACATCCCACCCACCGACATCGACCTCACCGATCCAGGAACATCGACGACCCAAAAGGTCGTGATAGCTGGCGAGGTTCAGAGCGGCTCAGTCGTTGGCTCACGCACGTTCGACATCAGCGCGGCGGAGCCCACCGTCTACTCGCTCGCCTGCGAATCGACTGAGAATCCAGGCGCCGTGCGGGGCCGCTCGCTCACGGCGGTGTTCACCGCGACGTGAGACCGTCTGGCCGCCGAGACACAACGAGCACCAGCCAACCCGGTTGCGAGGCGCGCGGTCACGTGCGTCGGGCCCGGAGCACTGCGCGCACGGTGATGACAGCGAGCACCAACGCCCAACCGGCCCACGGCCACGGATCCGGCGGCTCGAGGCGCAGCGCAACTCGTGACACCACATCGACCCACGCCGTCCCGGCGGTAATCGGTGCCATCACGACCGGCGCGACCACGGGGGCCGCTCCTGCGAGCAGCCCGGCCGGCAAACCGAACAACATCACCGCGCCAGCGACCGGTCCGGCAAGCAGGTTCGCTGGGATGCTGACCAGTGGGAGCCGGCCGAACACCAGCACCGCGGGGATGACCACCCCAGCCTGCG
>JBCBSO010000178.1:0-7823 GCA_039819205.1 Actinomycetota bacterium | reverse complement strand
CGGTCGCAACGTGGCGGTCGATGGCGCCTCGATCGAGGTTGCCGCCGGCGAGATTGTCGCCGTGCTCGGTCCGAGCGGCTCCGGCAAGACCACGCTCTTGCGCCTGGTGGCCGGCTTCGAGCAGCCCGACGAGGGCAGCGTCGCGATCGCCGGCCGTGTCGTCGCAGGGGAGGGCGCGTGGGTCGAGCCCGACCAGCGTCGAGTTGGCATGGTGTTTCAGGACGGCGCGCTGTTTCCGCATCTGACCGTGCGCGAGAACGTTGAGTTCGGGAAGCCGCAGCCCGGGGTAGCGGAGCGCTCGTTACAGCTCGTCGGGCTCGCCGACCGTGCTGGAGCGCACCCGCATGAGCTGTCGGGCGGTGAGCGCCAGCGAATCGCATTGGCTCGCGCCCTGGCAATCGAGCCAGATGTGGTGCTGCTCGACGAGCCGTTTGCCTCACTCGATGCGGCGTTGCGCGTCAGCCTGCGCACCGATGTTGCCGACATCTTGCGCGCCGCAGGGACGAGCGCCCTGCTCGTCACGCATGACCAGGACGAAGCCTTCGCGGTCGCCGATCGCATCGTGGTGATGCACGACGGTGCCGTCGAGCAGAGCGGCGCGCCCGAGGAGATCTATGACACCCCCTCGACCCGCTGGGTCGCCGAGTTCCTCGGTGCGGCCAACGTGGTGCCCGGCGCCGTGTCCAACGGACAGGTCGAGTGCGAATTCGGGCGGCTCCCGGTCCGCCCGCGCGGGGGCGGCTCCGTCGGCGCAATCACTGGCGCCGTCGACGTGATCATTCGTCCCGAAGCGATCAGGCCGGCACGCAGCGTCGATGAAGACGCCGCTGGCAGCCGTGCACGCATCGTGTCTCGCTCGTTCCAGGGCGGCGACGTGTTGCTCGGACTCGAGCTTCCGAGTGGCGACCACGTTGCAGTGCGCGCTGCTGGTCGGACACGTTGGGCAGAAGGCGACGAGGTGCAGCTGCATGTCGACGGCGACGTCGCCGTGGTGCCGATCGACTAACGGGCACCGCTAGTAGGGCCGCTTACTGGACTGCGACCAGCGTGCTTCATTAACGTCCCGAGCCGATGTCCGTGGTGCCCCCCACCCGATCGGCCTCGCCGTTGCGCCTGTCCGTGATCATTCCCGCCACCGATCAGCCCGCGACGCTCGCGGCGTGCCGTGCGGCGATCGCCGCATCGACCGTCGCGCCACACGAGGTGATCGTGGTGGACACGCCTGCGCGGCTGCCGCCTGCCGCGGCGCGCAACCTCGGCGCACAACGAGCCTCGGGCGATGTGTTCGCGTTCGTCGATGCTGACGTCGTCGTCGAAGCGCACGCGCTCGAGCGGATTGGTCGAGCGTTCGCGGTCGATCCCGATCTCGATGCGGTGTTCGGCGCGTACGACGACCAACCGGCGCACGGCAGCCATGTGTCGTCGTTTCGCAATCTGCTGCACCACCACAATCACCATCGCGCCGAAGGTCCTGCAGAGACGTTTTGGACCGGACTCGGTGCGGTTCGTCGCGAGCGCTTCGATCAACTCGGCGGATTCGACGAACAGCGGTACCGGTGGCCGTCGATCGAAGACATCGAGTTCGGCGTCCGCCTGTGCCACGCCGGCGGCACGATCCGCCTCGATCCGACGATCCAGGGTAAGCACCTCAAGCGTTGGACCTTGCGCTCGATGGTCGTCACCGACTTCCGCCATCGCGGCGTTCCATGGGTCGCATTACAGGTGCGCCAGCGTCGCGTGTCGTCCGCGCTGAACCTCGACGCACGGAACAAACTCAGTGCGGTGCTGACCGCCGTCGCCGCCCTTGCAGTGTTGGTACGACGACCGCGCGTTGCGCTGGCCGCCGTGGTTGCGCTGGCGGTCGTGAACCGGCGGCTCTACGCGCTGGCCGCGCAACGTCACGGGTGGCGCGGTGCCGCAACCGGGCTCGGTCTCCATGCCGTACACCACCTCACCGCGATCGCCTCGGTGCCGGTTGGTGTGGGCGCCGCGATCGTGGCGGGTGATCATCGACGCAGCGATCTGCGGTCGGCCGCGTGACATCGTCCACGATTCGGCTCGGACTTGTCGGGTGCGGTCGGCTTGCTGAGCTTGGTTATGCGCAGGCTGCGGCGGAGAGCGCGCGTGTCGAACTGGTCGCCGTCGCCGATCCGTCGACAGCACGTACCGCGGCCGTGCGTCGGGCCGTCATCGAGGCGACACCGGGCGGCGTGGAGCCGGCGATGTTCGGGGACCACGAGGAGATGGTCGACGCCTCGGAACTCGACGCCGTGGTGGTCGCGACGCCGGTGGACACGCACGTTCCGCTCGTCGAGGCCCTCGTATCGACCGACACTCCCGTCTTGGTCGAGAAGCCGCCGGCGCGCAACGGCGATGGTGCTCGACGCTTGGCCGCTGTCGGCGGCGCCGTGTGGGTCGGGTTCAATCGACGATTTGTCCCCGCACTCGCGGCGATGCGCCACCGCGTCGCGGGCGTCGACGGATATCGCAGTGAGCTCCTGATCTCGTACCGCCGCGCGAGTTGGTCGCCGATCACGGTGGCCGACGATGCACTGCTCGACGTTGGGCCGCATCTGATCGATCTGGCGCGGTGGCTGCACGCCGACGATGTCGTTGATCTCGTTGACGCTGAGGTGCAACCCGCCCGCGCGCGCTGCCAGTTGCGCCTCGGGCGCGGGCGCGCATTGATCGAGGTGGTCACCGACGGGGTGTATCGCGAGCGCGTGGCCGTTGCCGATGGCGTCGGGCAATCGATTGCGTCCTACCAGGTTGGAGGTGCTGCCGCCGCCGTCACGGGCCGGCTGGCTGGTCGCTCTGGCGGCGACGTGCTCGCCGGTTCACTCAGGGGCCAGCTCGATGCGTTCGCTGCAGCGGTCGTCGACGCGCAGCGTGCCAGCTACGGCCTTGGCACCGCCGCCGATGGCATCGCCGTGATGGATGTTGTCGACGCCGTGCGCGCCCGATCGAGCAACGAGAGGACCCCCACCTGATGCTTACCGTCCTGCAGTTCGACGCAGCGAGCGCCTCCACCCTGGATCGCCTGGCCTCGGAGGGTCGCCTACCCAACCTCACCGCACTGCGCGCCCGCGGTGTCGAGCACCGTCTCGATGCCCCGGCGACACAGTTCGCGGCCGGCGCGCAGTACACCTTGTACAGCGGTGTGCCGATCGAGGAGCACGGCCTGTTCTATCCGTTTCAATGGGATCCGGCCGACCAGCGGGTGCACTACATGGAGCACTTCGAAGCGCCGCCCACCATCTGGGAGCAGCTCGGACACCAGGGCGTCCGTACGCTGGCCGTCGATCCGTACGAAAGCCGACCGCCGACGGTGCAGCCGCCGGGCACGCTGGTGTGTGGCTGGCAGCTCAACGACCGAGTCGTGTTGCGCAGCTGGGACCGGCCGACTGGGTCGCTACGGCGTCTGGAGAAGATGTTCGGTGCGCCCGAGCCGGTCGACGAGGTGTTCGGGCTGCACCGTGCGGGCGAGATGCTGCGACTGCGTCGACGCTTGCTTGCCGCCCCCGGTCGCGTGGCAGATGCAACGACACTGCTACTCGGCGACGAGGAGGTCGATCTGGCCTGGAGCACGTTCTGTGCAGCCCATGTCGCCGGCCATCAGTTCTGGGACCTCTCACAGATCGACCCTGCCGGCCTCGATGATGACGCAGTGCGCGTGCTCGGCACGGCGCTCGACGACGTGTACGCGGAAGTCGACCGGGCGATCGGGCGGATCGTCGCTGCCCTGCCTGCCGGCTCCGATCTGATGGTGATCTGCCCGGTCGGTATGGAGATCAACACGAGCCGTGCCGACATGCTGCCTGAAATGCTCGACGTCATCCTCAGCCCCGAGCGAGAGCGCTCCGAGTCATCGTCGATCTGGTGGTTGCGGGCGGCGGTACCGCCTGGGTTCCGAGCCGCCGTGGCGGGTGCACTCCCTGCTGACGTCGCGCTCAACTTGACGGCTCGTCTGGAGATGCGCGGCGTCGACTGGTCGACGACCCGGGCGTTCGCCCACCCGGCGGAGAACCAGGGGTACATCCGCCTGAATCTGCGCGGCCGCGAGCGCGATGGCATCGTCGACCCGGGCGATGCCTCAGCGTTGATGGATGAGATCACCGAGGGGCTGATGACGTTTCGTGATCTCGACGGCGGCCAAGCCGTCGCCGGCGTGGCGCGCGTCGGGGAGCACTTCGGTCATGGCCGCCGAGCAGACCTGCTCCCAGACCTGGTCGTTCGGTGGACCGACACGCCGGCCACAAACCTCGAGGGCGTGCACTCGGAGCGATACGGCACGGTGAAGCGCCGTGGGGTGGGCAGCGGCCGATCGGGGAACCACACCGAAGGCGACGCCTGGGCGCTCGTCGTGCCCGGCTCGTCGCGTCACGCCGATCTGCGCCGCCCGCCGCAACTCGAAGACATCGCCGCCACCGTGGCGGCCGTTACCGGCGGCGACCGGTCCGAAATGGTCGGCGAACCGCTGCTCTTGCCCTAGTTCCCGGTTTGCGTCGCCACATATCGCCGCGTCACGCGTATGTGCTCACACAAACCGCTGAGGTGACATCAGCCGAGGTGACATCAGCCGAGGTGACGTCAGCCGAGGCGGTGTTGACGGGCGGCCACGGTCTCGCGTGCGAGGCCATACGCAGTGGCGGCCTGGGCGGCGAGTACGAGGAGGCCACAGCGCACGCCGCCGGCAAAACCGGCGCGCACCAGGTCGGTGTAGAAGCCAGCTGGCTGCCAATTCGGGTCGTGGGCCCGCTGGCGTCGCCAGTGTGCTGCGCCGCGTCCGTAGCGCACCTGTTGGCGCCAGAACGAGCGCATCGTGAGTTCGGGACGGTGGGCAACGATCGCCCTGGGCGCATAGGCGATGGCGATGTCCGCATCGCTCACGCGGTCGCACCACTCACGATCCTCGCCAGCGGCCAGCGGGAACGACTCGTCGAACGGGAACCGCGCAGCGGTCGCGGCAGTGAACGCCAGGTTGCAGGTCGGAGCGAAGGTCACCGTGGCCGTGCTGGCGCCCATCGAGGCGGCGACGAGCTGGTTGGTGATGATCTGGGAGGCACGCGTCGCGATGGCGCTGGGTGGCGACGCTTCGGTCGCTCCGGCGACGACTGTTGCGCCCGCCGTGATCGTCTCCACGAGTGCGGCAGTCCAGGCCGGGTGCGGCCGGCAATCGTCGTCGGTCAAGCACAAGACATCGCCGCGCGCTTCGCCGACCCCGAGGTTGCGCGCTGCCGCAGGGCCGGCGCCGCGTCCGCGAACGATGCGCGCGCCGTGAACGCGGCCGACGATGGCGTCGATCGCCGCCGAGTCGCGTGATGCGTCGTCGACCACGATGATCTCCGTCGGCTGCAGGGTCTGCGCCGCGAGCGCAGCCAAACATGCGGCGAGCTGGTGCGGTCGGTCGCGCGTCGGTACCACCACGGAGATCGACGCGTTGTCGCTCACGTCCCGACCACTCCGGCGACGATGGTCGCAGCGACGCCGCCACATGTGGCGATCACTTGCGTGATCGAGGTCATCGCAGGGAGCCGCACGAGCGCCACCAGCACCGCAGCAGCGGAACCGGCCAACGCCGCGGCCGTTCCGCCGACGGCTGCCCAGTGCGGTGTGGCGCCGGCGGCGACGATGGTGAACACGAGCGCCGCCGCGATCCCGCACTCGAGCGCCACGCGCGGGCAAAAACGGATCGCCGCAACCTGTACGTAGAGCGAGTACAGCGGGGCCAGCGCCACCAGCGCCATCGCTGGCACGAATGACGTGGCGGCGCCCTCGAAGTCGGTGCCGAAGATCGGCGTCACCAGCTGGTCGAGCAGGAGCGCGCAGACCACGAGCGGAGGTGCCAGCGCAGCCGTGGTGATGAGGGCAAGCCGGCGCAACGGTGCCTCGGCACGTTCGATTCCCTCATGATCGAGATCGTGGGCAGTCAGGTGGGGGAGTGACACCGTGAAGATCTGCAACACCGCATAGGTCGTCCCGAGAGCGAGCCCGATCGCCAGTGCGGCGTAGCCGGTCTCGACGGAGGAGCCCGCGAGGATGGCAACCGCAAGCACGCCGGCTCGATGGGTGTATTGCATCAAGGCGGCTCCGCCGGCCTGCAGAGCGCCGAATCGCAACGCACCCTCGGGGATGTGTACGTGCGGCGATCGAGGGGCGCGCAAAACGGGTGCAGCGACGATCAGCGCGGCAACGGCGGTGACCAGCGCAGCGATCAGCACGGCGACGAGGGCAGCCGTGACACCACCGAGGGGATACAACACCAGCGCACCAACGACGAGCACCGCGTTGTGGAAGGGAAACCGCGCCGCCCAGGCCGCGGTTCCGCCGAGTCCGAGCAGCACGAGCAGGGCGATCGTCGTCACGACGTGTAGCGCGGTGGCGAACACCGCAATCGCCGTGTCGGTCATCGACAGGGAGGTCGCTGCCGCCACGAGGAGGGCAGTACCGCCGGCCACGGCGACGGTCGCCGCACGGGTAAACAACAGTCGCCGACCGAGCGCCAAGGCCAACGACACTCGCTCCTCCGCCGGCGCCGCCGGCACGAACCGTGTCATCAGCGTCGGGCCACCCAGGGTCAGTGCAAGCGACACCATGGTGACGATGGTCAGCACCACGGCGAATCGTCCGTAGTCCGTAGGTCCGAGTATCCGCGGCACCACGGTGGCGAGCGCAACGAGTGTGACCAGCTCGACGGCCTTGCCGACAGAACTCGAAACGATCGACGCGCGCATCGAGCCAGCGATCGCGCCATCGGTCGACGGCGTGATCGATCCGCCCAACATGGCCCGTGAGGTCGACCTGAGACTCACGGGCCGGCAGCGTATGCGACTACGCTCGACTCCGGCCGGGACGCGCAGATGCGTCCCCACATGACCGATGAGCGACGACACGACGCGCGAGGACCCAGTTTCCGGCGCCGTCGCCGACGGGCACGGCGACCGACCGCCCGTCGACGCTGGATCGCCACGGGTCGGTGCTCCGAAGGCGTGGGCATCGGGACTGCCTGCGGTGGTCTCCACGGCGAAGCACGTCGTACGTGACAGTGGACCGATCCGTGGCGTCCGCGCCCTGAAGCTGCTGAATCAACCCGATGGTTTCGACTGCCCGTCGTGTGCCTGGCCCGACCCTGACGGGCACCGGTCGTTTGCCGAGTTCTGCGAGAACGGGGCCAAGGCGGCCGCCTCCGAGGCGATGCACGGCACGATCGGGGCGGAGTTCTTCGGCGTGGAAATCGACGTCTTTCAGCACGTCGATGACGGTCGGCATGAGCTTCTTCGTCAGCGTGAAGGTGCTGTCGTGCTTGGGGTCGCAGCCGATCTGGAGCACCCGCTTGCCGAGATGGGAGAAGGCGGCCGAGAGGTTCGACGACGTGGTCGACTTGCCGATCCCCCCCTTGCCGTAGATCGAGAAGACCTTGGCCCCCTCGATCTTCATCGCGGGGTCCATCTTGACCTGGACACTGCCCTCCCCGTCTTCGCGGATGTTTGGCACTTTGGCGTCGAGCGGGCTCATGTCGGGCTCCTCATTCCGCCGCGACGGAGGGCATGGCGACCCCCTCGAGGCGGTCTTCCAGTTCGGCACCGGCCTCGGTGAGGGCGGCGAGCGTATCGGCGTCGGGGGACCAGTAGCCCCGCTCCTGCGCCTCGATCAGGCGGTTGGCCATGCGCGAGGAGGCCTGCGGGTTCAGCTCCGCCAGCCGCCGGCGCATCTCTGCATCGAGCACGAAGGTCTCGGTCAGGCGCTGGTAGACCCAGGGATCGACCTGGCCCGTGGTGGCCGACCAGCCGACCGCGTTCGTCACATGCGCCTCGATCTGGCGC
>JBCBSO010000177.1:0-7833 GCA_039819205.1 Actinomycetota bacterium | reverse complement strand
CGCTCATGCCCGGCGGGACATCCCCGCCGTGCTGACGGCGATCGACGGCGGATTCGATCCCGACGTGGTGACGACCGACGTCGTCGCATGGGACGACGCCGCCGAGGCATTGGCCGATCCGTCGATGAAGATGATCATCGAACGGAGCTGATCGGTCGACCCGCGAGTCGGGGAAGCAGATCTCAGCAGATACGCGGGAGTTGTTCGCCGAGCGGGCGGTCGATCACCCGGGTGGCGCCGAGACCCGTGCGGGCGACGACCACCCCGTGATGTTCGTCGACGACCGTGCCGATGCGCACGGCACCGCCACCCGCTGGATCGGTGCGCATCGCGTCGACGACCGCGTCGGCGTGCTCGGCCGGAACGAAGGCCACGAGTCGTCCTTCGTTGGCGACGTGGATCGGATCGAGTCCAAGGAAGCCGCAGGCCGAGCGAACCGATTCGGGGATGGGCACGGCGCGCTCGTCGTACTCGACGCCGACGCCCGCGGCCTCGGCAAGTTCGCACAGGCTGGCGGCGAGACCGCCGCGGGTGCAATCGCGCACGGCGTGGATATCTGGGCATGCGGCGAGTGATGCGGCGACGAGGTCGGCTAACGGTGCGGTGTCAGACGCGATCTCGGTGCCGAACTCAAGGCCCTCGCGCACGCTGAGTACGGCCACACCGTGCGCACCGATTTCGCCCGACACGATGATCGCGTCGCCGGGGCGAATGCGCGCCGGCGCGAGGTCGACCCCATCGGGGATCACGCCCACGCCAGCGGTGTTGATGTACACGCCGTCGCCGTGCCCTTGCTCGACCACCTTGGTGTCGCCCGTGACCAGTTGCACGCCGGCCCGCTCGGCGGCTCGGCCCATCGCCGCGGCGACCCGCTGCAGCACCTCGAGTTCGAGCCCTTCTTCGAGGATGAACCCGGTCGACAGCGCCACCGGGCGGGCGCCACTGGTGGCGAGATCGTTGACCGTGCCGTTCACCGCCAGCTCGCCGATGTTGCCACCGGGGAAGAACAGCGGCTGCACCACATAGCTGTCGGTGGTGAACGCCAGCCGACCTCCAGCCGACCCTCCGACCACGAGATCGAGCATCGCTGCGTCGGTTGCTTGCGCCGTCGATGCCGCCGCGCCAAACGCCGGGAGGAAGAGGTGCTCGATCAGCTCGCCCGACAGCTGACCACCGCCACCATGGCCGAGCACGATCCGTTCGTGATCGCGCAACGGCATCGGACACGACCAGCCTTCGATGTCGGCGGCGGTCGCCTCCGGTGCGGGCGACATCGTTGCGTCAACCGATGCATCAACGTCGGACATCACGCACGCGCTCCCACGGTGACCGGGGTGTCGATTCGTCGGTACTGGAAATAGGCGGCACACGCGCCCTCGCTCGACACCATCGTGGCCCCCATCGGGGTACGTGGGGTGCAGCTCGTACCGAAGCACTCGCACTCGTCGGGTTTGATCAGGCCTTGGAGTACCTCGCCAGCACGACAGGCGGCCGGTTCGTCGACGTACAGCTCGCCGACATCGAAGCGGCGTTCGGCGTCGAACTCGGCGTAGTCGCTCGACAACCGCCAACCGCTGGCAGGGATCATGCCGATGCCGCGCCACTGTCGATCGCACACCTCGAACACGTCGGCCAGCATCTGCTGAGCGGCCGGATTGCCTTCTGGGCGAACAGCGCGGGCATAGGCGTTCTCCACCTCACCTCGACCCGCTTCGAGCTGGGCGACCGTGCGGCGGATCCCGTCGAGCACGTCGAGTGGTTCGAAGCCGGTGACCACGATCGGCACATCGAAGCGCGCCGCGAGCGGCTCATATTGCTCGGTGCCCATCACGGTGCACACATGGCCGGCGGCGAGGAACCCGTTGACGCGCGACGTGCCGGACGTCATCAGCGCCTCGATCGCCGGGGGCACCAGCACATGGCTGACGAGCATCGAGAAGTTGTCGAGGTCGCGTTGCCGGGCCTGGAACACCGCCATTGCGTTGGCGGGCGCGGTCGTTTCGAATCCGACACCGAAGAACACGACCTGCTTGTCGGGGTGATCGCTGGCGACTTCGACCGCATCCAACGGCGAATACACGACGCGCACGTCGCCACCACGGGCCTTCACCGAGAACAGGTCGTGGGTGCTCCCCGGCACGCGCAACATGTCACCGAACGAACAGAAGATCACATCTGGCCGAGCAGCGATCGCCAACGCACGATCGATCATCTCCAATGGCGTGACGCACACCGGGCAGCCCGGTCCGTGGATCAACTCGATCTGTTCGGGCAGCAGCTGGTCGATGCCGTTGCGGATGATCGAATGGGTCTGACCACCGCAGACCTCCATGATGGCCCACGGCCGCGTGGCGAGGCGCTCGATATCGGCGAACAACCCGGCGGCCAGCTCGGGGTCGTGGAACTCGTCGAGGTACTTCACGATGCCGGCTCGATTCCTGCGGGCTCACTTCGCGCTGACTCGACCTGGGCCATCATCGAATCGTCGAGGCCCAGCTCGTCGTCGAGTAGTCCAACGTCACGCATCATTGCCAGCGTCTCGAGCGCGGAGGCCTCGTCGAGCAGCGTGATCGCAAAGCCGGCGTGGATGATGGTGTAGTCACCGACGTCGGCGTCGGGCACGTAGGCCAAGCAGATGTCCTTTTGCACACCGCCGAAATCGACGGTGGCCATCTTGGTGCCGCGTTCGTCGCGGATATCGGTGACCTTCCCGGGGACTCCGAGACACATCACATGCTCCCTTCATCGATAACTCGCGCACACGAGCGATCGAGCATCGTGGCCGCGGCGATCGCCGCCTGGCCGAGTGACAACCCACCATCGTTGGGCGGGACGAGGTGGTGGGTGAGCACCTCGAACCCGGTGAGTCGCTCGCGCGTCAGACGTGCGAGTAACGCGTTTTGAAACACACCGCCGGTCAATGCGATCGGCAGTTCGCCGGCGCACCGTGCCGCCAGCCGGGCAACGACGTCGGCCACCGCGTGGTGGAACGCAGCGGCGAGATCGGCCGGACCGACGCCGTCGCGGTAACCGTCAACGATGCCAACGAGCACCGGCCGCGGGTCGATCACGAGGGTCGCGCCGGGTTGGTCCACCAGATCGAACTGCAGCGCAGCGCGCGCTGGATCTCCACCTTCGGCAAGGTGTTCCAGCTCGATCGCCGCTTGCGCCTCGTAGCTGATGCGGTGGCGCACGTCGAGCAGCGAGCTAACGACGTCGAAGAGTCGACCCATGCTGGTGGTCGGAGTGCAGCCGATGTTGCGCTCGACCTGCTGGGGCACGATGCGCCGCTCGACGTCGTCACAGGCCTGCACGGCCGGGTCGCCAGGCTCGACCGGGATACCGAGTGCGGTGAGATACGCCAGCGCCAGCCGGCACGGGTTACGCACGGTCTCGTCACCGCCGGGCAGCAGCAGCGGCTGCAGATGGGCAATGCGCTTGAACCCGCGATAGCCAGCGCGCAGGATCTCCCCGCCCCAGATCTCCGGTGCGCCGTCGGCACCAACGCCGTACCCGGTGCCATCGAAGGCGATGCCAAACACGTCGTCGTCGATACCGACGCCGTGCTCGACCATCACCGAGGCGACGTGGGCGTGGTGGTGCTGCACGTCGATCGGCGCCGAAGCAAGGTGCGCCGCGTTGTCGATGGCCCACCGGCGGGTGAGGTACCCCGGGTGGCAGTCGACGCCGAGCACCTCGGGCGAAACTCGATACATCGTGGTGAAGGCATCGACGCTGGCGGCGAAGGCGTCGAGCGTGGCCAGGTTCTCCATGTCGCCGATGTGCTGACCAACCCACGCATGGCGACCCGACGCGACACAGCAGGTGTTCTTCAGTTCGCCACCGACGCCGAGCACCGGCGGTGCGCTGAACGGCAACGCAACCGGCACCGGGGCGTACCCCCGCGCTCGGCGAATTGGCTGCACCTCGCCGTCGACGACGCGCACGACCGAGTCGTCGCATGGCAACTCGATCGGCCGATCGTGCAGACAGAACGCGTCGGCGAGATCGCTCAACCGTTCGAGTGCCTCGTCGTCGCGGAAACAGATCGGCTCGCTCGACCGGTTACCCGACGTCATGACCAACGCGCTCGGAGGCTCGACGTCGCCGTCGGGCACCGGCGCAAGCAGCAAATGGTGCAGCGGCGTATACGCCAGCATCACGCCGATCAGCGGGTTCGCAGGAGCCACGCCGTCGGCGATCGCCGCATCGGGACGACGGGGGAGCAACACGATCGGCCGCGCGGCGCTGGTGAGCGCCTCCGCCGCAACGGCATCGACGTCGGCCACCAGCCGGGCCGTAGCCAGGTCGGGAACCATCACGGCGAACGGCTTGTCGATCCGGCCCTTGCGCCGCCGCAGTTCGGCAACGGCAAGCGGATCGGCGGCATCGCACGCGAGGTGATAGCCACCGAGCCCCTTGACGGCCACGATCTGACTTGCGTCGAGGGCGCGGTGGACGGCGGCGAGGACCGCATCGGTTCCACCGACGCGCACACCGGGGCGGGCAAACGTGAGCTGTGGTCCACAGTCGTGGCAGGCCACCGGCTGGGCGTGGTAGCGGCGATCAAGCGGGTCGGTGTATTCGTCGGTGCACGCCGGGCAGAGGTCGAAGTCGACCATCGTGGTCGCTGGACGGTCGTAGGGCAGGTCGCGAATGATCGTGAACCGCGGACCACAGTTGGTGCAGTTGATAAACGGATAGCGGTAGCGGCGATCCAACGGGTCGAAGAGCTCAGTCAGGCAGTCGTCACAGGTCGCCACGTCGGGCGGAACGAGCGTGCGCGGCCCATCGGCCGGGGTCGACTCGACGATGGCAAACGAGGCGTCGCCACGACGGTCGACGTCGTCGACCAGCACGTCGTCGATGCGCGCCAGCGGCGGCTGCTCGCGGCGCAACCGCACGGCGAACTCGTCGAGCTGCGTCGCCGCACCTTCGATCTCGATGAACACCCCGTGCGCGTCGTTACCGACGTGGCCAACGAGACCAAGCTCAGTGGCCAGCGAATACACGAACGGCCGGAAGCCGACACCCTGCACGATCCCGGTCACGGTGAGTCGACGCCGCGTCGCCGGCACACCAACTGGTGCGCCGGTCGCAGCGACGTCGAGGAGACTCACGACGCGCTCCACACCATGACGCGGTTGTTGCCCGAATCGGCGATCGCCAGGTGGTCGGGCGCTGCATCACGGCCGGCGCGAAACGACATGCCGTAGGGCCAACAGCACGTGTCGTGTTCGACGCAATCCCAACGGTTCTCGCCGTTACCGTTCTCGTCGGGCTGACCGAGCACCCGGTCGAACCCGGCACCAGACGGTTGCGCGGCGAACGTGGCGGCCGGATCGTCGATCACCGCGACTCGGTTGTTCGAGGTGTCACCGACGAACAGCCGGCCATCGGGCGCGTGGGTGATGGCGTACGGGAAGCGCAGCGCGGCGGGACCCTGCGGCCGGTACGGACTCTCGAACGCGCTGGTGAAGTCGGGCTGGCCGAACACCACGTCGGCGGGTCGATCGGCATCGACGATGCCACGCCAGCCGAGCACCCGGTGATTCCCGGCGTCGGCGACGAAGAACAGGTCGCCCGACGACGCGAGCGCATGCGGCCAACGCATCGAGTCGGCCGCCACGGCATCGTCGCGGTTCTCGCCGCGGGCGGTGAGGTTCGGTTGACCGAGCACGACGTCGGCGCCCTGTCCGGGCTCCGGGAGACCGTCGCGCCAGCCGAGCACCCGCCGGTTTCCCGTGTCGGCCACCCAGAACACGCCGTCGATCACGGCGATGCCGAACGGCCAATAGAAGCGTTGCGGTCCGCATCCCTCATCGGTGCCGTCGAGCCCGATACCCGGCTCTTGTCCGAGCACCACCGGTGTGGTGCCGCGCACCGCCGAGTCGATGTCGTCCCAGACCAATACCCGGTGATGCCATGCATCGGCGACCACGAAGCGTCCGTCGTCCGTCTCCACCATTCCGGTCGGCAGATGGAACAGGTTGGGACCCTCGGTGACCATGTCCGGCTGGCCGATCACATGATCGGCTTCGGCGTGGTCGGCGTCGGGCAACGGCGTGTCCCACACGAGTAGTCGGTGATTGCCAGTGTCGGCAGCCACCACTCGTTCGTCGGTGAGCAGCACCGCCCGCGGTGCGTACATCGTCGATGCACTGGGCGAGGCGTCGGGGAGCGCGAGACCCATCGAACTCGTCCCGCCGAGCCAACGCACGGGGCGGTACGGCCCGTCGGCCGGCCACTGCGTGGCGCCAGCGGTCGACGTGAGGAGATCGGTCACGCGTCGCCTTCTGCCGACGGGCGCCGCTTGATGGCACTCACCGGGATGATCGTCTCGGTTGGCGCGTCGACCGTCGGCGCCTCCTGCACCTCGCGCAGTTCTGGAAGATTGTCGAGCAACGCCTTCGCCACCGAGTCGCGCAATGTCTCGGTGGACGAACCGCAGCCCACACAGGCGCCGAGCAGGCGGACGTAGGCCACACCATCGTCGATCTTCACCAGCTCGACGTCGCCGTTATGGCTGGTGAGATACGGCCGAACTCCATCGAGCACCTGAATCGCCCGCATGGCCAGTGACGGCTTGACGATTTCGGCCTTGACGAACGCGGCGTACACCTCGGGGTCGTCAACCAACTCGTACAGCAGCTCGCGACCGCGCGGGTCGGCACGCAGGCTGCCGACGATGGTGCGGAGCACCGACTCGTGCAGGTCCTCGACCGCGTCGGCCAGCTCGCGGGCGGCGTCACGGTCAGCCGACTCGGTGAGCCGCTCGATCGCATGCGTCGCGGCGTCGATGCGCTTGGCACGCACCTCGAACGGGTGTGGAGCAGCCTCGGCGGTGAGCGGTGTTGCCGGTTCAGCGATCGTCATGGCGTCGCTCCCTCGCGCTTCGTTGTGCCCCGCGCGGCGTCGATCTCGGACAGCTGGGCGTTGATCACCTCGATCACCTCTGGCTCCCCAGCGATGTCGAACAGCGCCGCCGCCTCGTTGTACGCGTCGACTGCGGCATCGAACCGCCCGAGGTGGGCCATGGCGTTCGCCTGATTAGCGAGCACCCGCCCGTACCCGGCCGGGTCGCTGGCCTTTGATCGGTAGCGCAACACGTCGGCATACATGTCGACCGCTTCGGCCAGGTTCTCTTCGCGGTGCGTCGACGGCAGGTACTGCAGCGCGTTGGCCAGGTTCATCTTCGACGACGACCACTCCCACGGATGCGTCGCCGGATCGAACACACGCAGTGCGGCACGCAGCGACTGCACCGCCACCCCGAGGCGCACCTGGTCGGAGGCATCGGCCATCGGCATCGCGAGGTAGGCGATACCGATGTGCATGTTGGCGACCGCAAAGCGCTCCGGATCGGCCTCCTCGGTGATGTGGATCAGCGCCGACTGGTACGAGCGCACCGCCGGCATTAGACGATGCGGTTGTACGTCGGCCATCTGATGGAGGGCGATGCCCCGCTCCAGCTGTAGGCCCGCCCGTAGGTCGTCGAGGTTCGTCGCGGCGAGCACATCGATCGCTCGGTCGTACCACTCGAGCGACGCTTCGACCGCCTGCTGCGTGCGGAAGCGATGCTCGGCGACCATGCCGAGCAGTCGGCCATGCAGCGCCGGCCCGACCGATGCGGCGACCTCGGCGGCCTCGATCAAGATGCGCAACGCACCGGGAGCGTCGGAGAACTCCATCGCCCGGGCCGCCCGCACGGTGTGGGCCAGCACGGCGAATTCACCGTCGAGCCCCTCGGCGCTCGGCGGGTCGTCGCTCAAGTTGCTCACGTAAGCCGCTGCCGCGACGACCGCAGTGCGCAGTCGGTCGCCGGCGGCAGCG